>CAYFQQ010000093.1:0-5981 GCA_964345265.1 uncultured Coxiellaceae bacterium | reverse complement strand
TGGCTTCATCGCTAGCATCCTCCTTAAAATATTTAAAATATATCAAGGATGCTTATACCAATAAGCTCATTTTTTCAAGTAATTATAAACAATTTGGGGCTTTTTTGACGTGTACAGAGGGCACTCAACCATAAATGATGCAAATTGCGAATTCACTGGCTTTATGCTTCGTTAAAGTATATGTGATAAGTCAAAGGGTTTACCAAAAATAAACGTTAAGTGCTATTAATGTGGCAAGTGAAATTAAGGCCCAGAATATAGGTTTGCGATAAAAAACAACTGGTTCAGATATGGTTTCTTGTGTAGTTAATCCTTTAACAAAACCCATAAGTTTTGATTCAGGTTTCTTTTTAGTAAATGAACTTACAATAATTGTTACTATTAAGCAGATCAGGCATGCCCATAAGGCACGCCAAAAATTAGCTGCCATTTCGCTAGAAACATTAGATAATGTAATCATGCTGATTGGAATCCAATTAAATTTTTCTGCTAAAAATAATCCGAACGATGAGCTTATACCGATCAAAAGTCCGCAAAAAGCTGCGGTAGGTGTAATCCATTTGATGAAGATTCCTAAAAGAATAATAGCAAGTAGTGGAGCATTTACCCATGAAAAAATAGCTTGCATATAATCCATAATGCTAGGAAAACTTTTTGCCCAATAAGCAGCAGCAACAGTTATTAAAATACCACTTAAAGTTGCAATTTTTCTCATCATGTTAAGATTTTCTTTAGAAGCTTTTTTATTAAGGGAATGATAAATGTCATTGGTCCAAACTATATCAAAAATTTTAATGTTCCATACTTGGACTGCTGTGAATCCAGCAAGAAGCGCAGCTACGCCAAGTCCAACTAAGCTTTTGGGATAGTATCTTGCTATTAAGAGAGGTACAGCTGAATCGTAATTAATTCGGCCACTTTCGTGTAATAAGTTAAAATTAGTTGCTGAATTTCTCGATAACGAAAGAACAATTAAACCTGCGAGGACCACAATAAAGGGAAGAGCCATTTTTAAAAATGATGCAAAAATCGGAGTCATTTGTGCAGAGTGAATATCTTTGGCTGAGTAAGCACGTCGCATTACCAGAAAATCAGATGTCCAGTAACCGAATGAAAGTACAAAACCAAGGCCTAAAACAATGCCGATCCAGTTTACCATCATTGCATTTTGAGCTGGATTGACCGAATTTGACCAAAGTCGGCTGTATGCTTCAGGGATATGGTGAAAGATATTATTGATACCTCCCATATCGATAATACCCATAATAGAAATTAACAATAGTCCAAACCAAATCAGAAAAAATAAAACGAATTCAATGAAAATAGCTGATATGAAGTTTCTTAGAGCAATATAAATGGCTGCAATTGCTATGCCTATGAATATACTTATATTCCAATTCCAGCCTAAGAGAGTGTGTAATATAAGTGCCGTAGCATAAAGATTGATACCTGAAACTAATAAGGTTGTAGTTGCAAACGCTACATTGTTAAGGATTCGAGTTTTTTCATCATAACGATGCTTGAAATAATCAGTAATTGATTCAATTTTATTGTTATAGAAGAAAGGTATTATAAAAATTCCCAGGAAAAGCATTGCTGGAATAGCGCCGATCCAGAAGAAATGAGCAACATACATTCCATATTTCACAGTGCTACCCATCATTCCTATGAGTTCTAGTGCGCCCAGGTTAATAGTAATAAGAGATAGGCCTATTAACCAAAAACTGTTTTGACTTTCAGCTGTAAAAATATCATCTTCGGTTTTGATGAAATACTTAAGATAGAAACCTACTCCAAGAATAAAAATAAAATAAATTGCTATAATTAACCAATTTGGAAGAACTGAATCAATGGCTTCCATATTTCCTAACCGTTTTTAGATGTTAAAAATACTATACAAATGCGAAGATCAGATGTCAATGTTGACTGCTCAGAAATAGCGAAATAATATGGTGGTTTATGAAAGCGATATACGATGCAGAACAGATTGAAATCGAAGCTCAGCGATATTGGGAGAAGCAACATAGCTTTGAAGTTACTGAAGACTTAAATAAAGAGAAGTTCTATTGCTTATCGATGTTGCCTTATCCTAGCGGCAATATCCATATGGGGCAAGTGCGCAATTATACAATTGGCGATGTTATTGCACGGTATCAACGAACTAAGGGTAAGAATGTTCTACAACCTCTGGGGTGGGATGCTTTTGGCCTGCCAGCAGAAAATGCTGCTCTGGAAAACAAGCAAGCGCCATCTAAATGGGCTCGAAACAATATTAAACAAATGCGTTCCGAGTTGAAAAGGCTCGGTTTTGCCATAGATTGGAGGCGCGAGATTACTACATGTGATTCGGATTATTACCGATGGGAACAGTGGCTTTTTCTACGCATGTATGAAAAAGGTTTGGCTTACAAAAAGAGTGCTACTGTCAATTGGGATCCTGTGGATCAGACTGTTCTTGCTAATGAGCAAGTCATTGATGGCCGTGGATGGCGTTCTGGAGCATTAATAGAACGTAAAGAGATTCCACAATGGTTTCTAAAAATCACTGAGTATGCTGACGAATTATTAAATGATCTGGACAAATTAACTGGCTGGCCCGAACAAGTACGTACCATGCAGCGTAATTGGATTGGACGCTCGGAAGGTGTACAAATAGATTTTAAGATTATAAATAACGAACAAAAATTAGATGTTTTCACCACTCGTCCGGATACACTTATGGGGGTGACATATATAGCTATTGCGTCCGAACATGAGTTAGCTAAGCAAGCAGCTCTTCATAATCGTGAAATAGCATCTTTTATTGATAAATGTCGTCATATTAAAGTTGCAGAAGCTGAGCTCACCACATTAGAAAAACAAGGCATTGATACTGGTTTTTTCGCTAAACATCCTATAACAGGTGAAAAGCTTCCGATTTGGATCGCTAATTTCGTGCTTATGGAATACGGTGCTGGTGCAGTTATGTCGGTACCAGCTCATGATCAGCGGGATTTCGAATTTGCACAGAAATATAATTTACCTATAAAACCAGTAATCAATCCCAGTGATAGCAGTAAATGGGATTTCACCGAAACTGCATTTGTCGAGAAAGGCATTTTAGTTAATTCAAAGCAATTTGATGATCTTAGTTCCGATGACGCATTTGAAGCCATTGCGGAATACTTAGCAGCGCATAAGAAGGGTCAGCGCATGATAAACTATCGATTACGCGATTGGGGAATCTCAAGACAACGTTATTGGGGTGCTCCGATACCAATAATATATTGCTCTAAATGTGGAATTGTTCCGGTTCCAGAGCAAGATTTACCGGTGGTATTACCTGAAAATATAAAACTTGAAGACCCTGGTTCACCATTAAAAACATTGTCCAAATTCGTAAATACTACTTGCTCAAATTGTGGTGCTAAAGCTAAACGGGAAACTGATACATTTGATACTTTCATGGAGTCATCTTGGTACTACGCACGTTATTGCTGTAGTGATTTGAGTACTGCTATGCTGGATGATCGTGCTAATTATTGGACACCGGTAGACCAGTACATTGGTGGCGTTGAGCACGCGATTATGCATCTTTTGTATGCTCGATTTATTCATAAAGTTATTCGTGATCAAGGGTTGCTCAATTCAGATGAGCCGTTCACTAATTTATTTACTCAGGGCATGGTATTGAAAGACGGCGCAAAAATGTCTAAATCCAGGGGCAATACAGTATCACCACAGGAAATAGTGGATAAGTTCGGAGCTGATACCGCGCGACTGTTTATAATTTTTGCAGCGCCACCAGATCAGTCTTTAGAATGGTCAGATCATGGAGTGGAGGGTGCATATCGTTTTCTGAAAAAACTCTGGAATTTTGCTTACGTTAATAGAGAGTTGTTACAGAAGATTAATCAGAGCGAGCAACAAATAATTGATGTTGATAAAGCTACTTCACAACGATTAGCGATTCGAAGGCAGATTCACGAAATACTGCAACAAGCAAATCAGGATATGAAACGTTTGCAGTTAAACACAGTAGTTTCTGCGGTAATGAAATTATTTAATTTACTGCAAAAAATTTCGAATGATGAAGAAAATTCTTTACTTGTTAGCGAAGGTTTCAGTATTTTGTTACGTATACTAGCACCAATAACGCCGCATATTACTCATATCATTTGGAATGAACTAAAATACCAAGGTGATATTTTAGATGTTGAGTGGCCTGAAGTAGCGAAACATGCTTTAAAAACTGACACTATTGAAATGATGGTACAAGTAAATGGTAAATTGCGCGGGAAAATTGCAGTTGCAATAAGCGCGGATCAAAAAAATATTGAGAAAACCGCATTAAGTAATGATAATGTAAAACGTTTTATAGAAAATAGAGCTGTCAAGAAAGTTATTATAGTCCCCAAAAGATTAGTGAATATTGTAATATGAAAATTTTATCCATCTTGATTATTTGTGTGCTGTGTTCTCTTTCGGCATGTGGGTTTAAGTTGTATGACAAAGAGAAATTACCCCCGCAATTACATACACTATATTTGCAGTCTGATAATCCTTACGGACAATTCGAAACCGATCTAAAACATTCTTTTAGAGCTGTAGGAATAAATTTTATCGATCTTCAATAACAAGCGCCGATTACTCTAAAAATTATTAATACCAATTTTTACCACGATAATCTTAATACTGTATCTAGTTCACAGGCTACTGTTTACAATTTTACATATAATGTAACATTCAATCTTGTTAACTCGCACAGTAGACCCATCATTAGCCTACAGACTGTAAAATCTAGCCGTACATTAACTCTTAATCCTAATGAAGTTATAGATGCCAATCCCGAAGTTGATACTTTAAAACAAGAGATGCAAAGGGAATTAATTTTTGAAGTTATGAATCGGTTAAGTTCGAAAAATACTTGGCGAGTTTTAAGGACGATCCATAAAAAAACTTATCAATAAGTTGAGTAAAATATGAAACGATTTTCTATTTGGTTATACCTGCTATTTTCGTCATACCCGCGAAAGCGGGTATCCAGTATTGGAACTATATTTGGTATTCTGGATTCCCGCTTTCGCGGGAATGACATATATTATTGGAAGGTTACTAAAAATGAAACTATATCAAAATCAATTACAACACCATCTAAAAAATGATTTTGCTTCTATTTATTTAATAAGTGGAGATGAACCATTATTAATTGAAGAAGCTAAAAACGCTATTCGGGAACGTGCTTGCGATAATGGTTACAAAGAACGTAAGTATTTACAAGTGGACAGGAATTTCAAATGGCAGGATCTATTAACTATTGCTAATAATTTGTCATTATTTAGTGAACGAACTTTAATTGAACTTAATATTCCTAGTGCCAAACCTGGAGACGCTGGTAGTAGAGTTCTACAGTCATATGCGCAAAATCCACCGTGCGATAAAATATTGTTGATAACTACCAGTAAATTAGATGCTGCTTCATTAAGAAGTTCTTGGTTCAAAGCACTGGAAAGTAATGGTTTATATATACCTATATGGCCAATAGATGTGGCAAAATTGCCGCAATGGATTGCTCAACGAATGCAACAAAACGGATTAAAAACTGATTCTTCAGGGCTTAAATTACTAACAGAATATGTTGAAGGAAATTTGTTAGCAGCAGTTCAGGAAATAGAAAAATTACGATTATTATATGGCAGTGGCACATTAACTATGCAACAGATAGCTGCATCTATCGCTGACAACTCACGTTTTAATATTTTTGATTTAGCAGATAATGTTTTGAAAGGTGATCACAAAAAAGTAATTCATATTTTGAATTGCCTAAAAAATGAAAAAGTAGAACCAACGTTAATTCTGTGGGTATTAACAAAAGAACTACGTGATCTTGCAGTTATGGCTCAGAAAATGCAGCAGAGTTATTCTGTCGATCAGGTAGTGCAACAATTTAATATTCGCCAACAACGCATGCCATATATAAAACGCGTTTTACAATTACACAA
>CAYFQQ010000092.1:0-2058 GCA_964345265.1 uncultured Coxiellaceae bacterium | reverse complement strand
CAATTTTAAGTGCTATTTCACGTCATACCCGCGAAGGCGGGTATCCAAAGAGCCCCAAATTAAATGGATTCTCGCATTCGCGAGAATGACAGCATCAAAATGAGAATTGCTGATAATTCTGGTAATTTCTTAAAATATGTTCCATAATATAAGGAATATAAATTATGGTTTAATGAGATTATTATGATTGACTATTTTCCGCTTGGGATTACATCTGGTCATGCTTTCTGTAACAGAAAAGAAGAACTAGCTTATTTGCAAGTAATGTGAAACTGGCGAAACCAACATTAATTATGTCGCCAAGACGTTATGGTAAAACCAGTCTTGCATTACAAACTTTTCGAAACCTCAAGATTCCTTATGCTCATGTTGATTTCTACAGGAATTAAACGAAGAAGATATAGAGAAATCTATTATTAATTGGGTAGGCCAATTGCTTGGCTACATAGAGACAAAACCGAAACAGCTTCTCCGCATAGCAAGTGACTTTTTTGCTGATATGCACATGCAGGTTATATTAAAAAAATAGGCTTATTTATTGAAGTTAGCAGGCGAATAAAAAAACCTGCTGACAACATACAAGAAACTTTAGAAAATCACAGATTTTCACGGTCAAAAATGTGTATAGATTTCAGGAGTTAGTGGCAGCATTGAGTCAAGCCGCGGGATGACGAGGTAGATAAGCAGTAATAACCGTTAATTAATCAGTTATAATCCTCTTCAGTTTATTCATCGCCTGTTTTTCAAGCTGGCGAATGCGTTCTGCTGAAACATTATACTTAGCTGCCAACTCATGTAAGGTTGCTTTTTTCTCTGCTAACCAACGTCGCTCTAGAATATCTCGGCTACGTTCGTCTAAAGTTAACAAAGCTTCCTTCAACCCCTGTTCGGCACTGTATATAGAACTTTGCTCTTCTAAAATCTGAGCAGGATTAGCACGCTTATCTTCCATGTAATTAACAGGCGCATTCAAGCTATTATTATCTTCGTCATACGCAGAAGTATCAAAAGAATTGTCGGTTTGACTTAACCGTGCCTCCATGGTGCGCACTTCTTCAGGACTTACATTGAGATTATTAGCTACTGTTCGGACTTCATCATTAGAAAACCAACTGAGACGCTTAGACATTTTACGTAAATTAAAAAACAATTTACGCTGCGCTTTAGTAGTAGCAACTTTAACAATACGCCAATTACGTAATACAAATTCATGAATTTCAGCTTTAATCCAATATACGGCAAAAGAGACTAAACGTACTCCAACAGTAGGATTGAAGCGTTTAACAGCTTTCATTAAACCAATATTCCCCTCCTGAATTAGATCTGCTTGTGATAATCCATAACCAGCATAACCTTTAGCAATGCGTACTACAAAACGCAAATGGGACATAACTAAACGACGTGCAGCCTCAATATCTCCATGATCGTAAAAACGATATGCGAGCTCCTTCTCTTCCTCTGCACTTAAAAGTGGAATTTGATTAACTCGATATATATATGCATCTAAATTGCCTAATGGCAGCGCTAAATCACGAGTTTGTTCTCGCTGTAATTGCCGATTCATTTAGAATATTATAGCACTTATTCATCAAAAGTGTAATAGGTTCTGGCCAAAGGCAAATGCCCAGCCGAAGCTGGACACCTGCACTATTGGAGAGATTACTAAAGATAAATACTAAAATGTATACGAAATACCACCCATAACTAGGTTCGCACCATAAGTTCTAGGCTTCGGCGGAATGGGGGGAGTTAATAAACCCCACCAATAATCAGCGCCTAATTCACCCCACTTAGTTTCAGAAACTCCAAATATGTGATCATAAAGGACGTGAGCACCGATATGATTATTAAACATATAGCCCATACCAAATATTACTTCTGGACGCAAGCGCCAAATCGATTTCTTGGTATTATAATAAGAAAGCCCTTCAGGTGACTCTCCAGGAATATCTAAAGTCTGTCTTGTAGTTGATCCTACATAAGCCATACCAGCTTTGGCAAAAAGATTAAGACCTTGCCAGATAAAATACTTACCAGTCAATAATACATCAACAGCCT
>CAYFQQ010000091.1:0-8557 GCA_964345265.1 uncultured Coxiellaceae bacterium | reverse complement strand
CTTAATTTTACATCACAAATAACAAAAATAAAAAAACGCTAATTAGCGCAGAATAAAACCTAAGAATTATCTTTTGTAAATGGAAGCAGCGCTAATTAAATACACGACATTAGCTAATATTTGACTTAATAATTTTAGGGGGCTCTTTTTCCATGAAAATCAGTAAATAAGGAAATCTGCAATGCTTCGGATTAACCTTACTTAAGCAAGGTTTGAGATATATGGCTTGAATACCAGCTATATGCATTAAGCGTAATACTCTTTTGTTATTGATCTCTAGATTATGCTCGATTTTTAAAACAAACTTAATTTTACGGTATCCATAAAATGGATGTTGTAACCATATGTCTCATATTAAATTAATTAGCCAAATATCAGCTTCATCATTTTTATGTTTATAGTAAAGTACCGAACAGTGAATATTAAGTAGCGCACATTACCTGCGAATACTTAATCGATTACTCATTTTATTTATAAATGCTAAACGTTGATCCATTTTTTAGCTCTCGACAACTTTTTTTAAAAAATCAACCTCCGTCGTTAATCGTCCAATACGTTGATATAATTTAGATACTTCCTGTTCATGATGACTCGCTTGATTTTTACTTCGACGATTGAATATCGCACATCCTTGTTCTTTTAATTGCTTTCTCCACTTATGAACTAGGCTTTCCGCTACCTCATATTACCGATAAATCTCCACTATCGGTTGCCCTCTTAAAGCAGCTAATGCTACTTTGAATTTTAGCATCGCACTATGTTCTTTTTTCATCTTTTTCCCCCTTATTTAACATTTCTGTTATAGTATACTCTCTATACCAGTGGTCCTAATAATGGGGTGCAGTATAATATATATAATAAATTTTAGTAAACAAATATTAAGATATCCCTAAGAGCATCTCTCGAAATTCATTCAATAAATTCCAAAGGGATAGCAAAAAAACAAAGTTGATTAATAAGGATAAATGTTATGTATGTCCCTCTATTGATGTAGAATGGACATACACGTTTCTTGGAGAATTATCATGCAAATAGGATTTATTGGACTTGGCAGAATGGGGCTCAATATGAGCACCAGACTTGTACAGAATAATATTGAAGTCATCGGATTTGCTCCTCACGCTGAATCTATAAAAAGAGCCGAAAAACAAGGAATCCAAGGAGTGTATTCACTGAAAGAATTAGTTGAGAAACTTAAGCCCCCAGGAATAATTTGGTTAATGGTTCCAGCTGGTGAGGCAACCGAAGATACGATTGTTAAATTATCTTCCTTGTTAGAAAAAAATGCTATTGTAATTGACGGCGGTAATTCTCTATATAAAGATTCAATGCGCAGAGCATTGCAATTAGAAGACAAAGGAATCTCTTTTCTTGACGTTGGCGTCAGCGGAGGTATTTGGGGATTAAAAAATGGCTATTGCATGATGGTCGGTGGTAAAGAAAAAGTATTCAAGAAAATTGAACCTATATTAAAAATTCTTGCTCCTAAAAATGGTTATGCTCTAATAGGTCCAAATGGTGCTGGCCATTTTGTAAAAATGGTACATAACGGCATAGAATATGCAATGCTACAAGCATATGGTGAAGGGTTTGAGATTATCAAAGCTAAACAAGAATTCGCAGTTGATTTAGGCAAACTTGCACACTTATGGAACCAAGGTAGCGTAATTCGCTCGTGGTTACTTAAGCTCGCAGAAAATGTTTTCAAAGAAGATCCAAATTTAGATTCAGTACTTGGTTATGTAGAAGACTCTGGAGAAGGACGTTGGGCCATCGCAGAGGCTATTACTGAGGATGTACCTGCTCCAGCTATAACTCTATCTCTATTTGAACGCTTTCACTCAAGGCAAGCAGAATCCTTCAGCGCAAAAGTAATTGCGGCTTTACGCAAGGCTTTTGGAGGACATAGAACCAAAGGAAATAAAAATGAAACATAAAACAAGTTCAGTAATAAAGAGCTCTCTTTTAGAATCATGTAAAATAGCTTCTCAAGATTTAAAAGTAAAGGCGTTTACTATAGTTATATTCGGTGGGGCTGGAAACTTAAGTAAAAGAAAATTATTACCCGCGCTTTATTCATTATATCAACAAAAATTGATCACTAGATTTTCTATTTTGGGATTAGCACGTACACCAATATCTGATAAACAATATCGTGACATAGCAGAAACAGCAGTCAAAAAATCCACTTCTAAAACTTTCAAGAAAAACATTTGGCAAAAATTTAGCGACCACCTATTTTATGAATCATTAAACATAACTAAAGAATCTTCTTATATAACATTATGTAATCGAGTACATGAGTTTTTTTCTAAAAACAAATCTAATAATCTTATTTACTATTTAGCAATTTCACCAGAAATCGCGCCTAAAGTAGCTACTATGCTCGCAACAAGAAATATGTGCAGACATGAACCCAATGCTAAAATAATCATTGAAAAACCATTTGGTAAAGATAAAAAAACTGCGGCCAAACTAAATGAAGATATTTTACGAGAATTTGATGAACGCCAGATTTACCGAATCGATCACTATTTGGGTAAAGAAACTGTTCAAAATATAATTTTCTTTCGTTTTGGCAATAACATTTTTGAACCACTATGGAATAGAAATTTTATTGATCATGTACAAATAACCGTAGCAGAAAAAATAGATATAGAAAATCGAGGAAAATATTACGAAGAAAACGGTGTTATAAGAGATATTGTCCAAAATCATTTGATGCAATTAATTTCTTTAATAGCAATGGAACCTCCGGTAGGATTTGATGCAAATCTAATTAGAGACGAAAAGGCAAAAGTCTTTCATGCAATAAGACCATTTAACAAAAAAAATATCACCAATAATATAGTTGTTGCTCAATATGATTCATATCGCAAGGAAAAAGACGTTGCTAAAAATTCCAAAACCCCAACTTATTTTGCTGGTAAATTTCATATAGATAACTGGCGTTGGGCTGGAGTGCCATTTTATTTAAGAACCGGTAAGTGTCTTGCTAATAAAAATACTGAGATCTTTATCCAATTTAAGAATCCACCCCTAAAACTTTTAGGAAGAGTATGCGATATAATTGCCCCTAATACTCTAACAATTAATATTCAACCTCAAGAAGGAATTTCATTAGGTTTTAATGTCAAATATCCTGGAACTATCAATCAACCCAATTCAGTGAATATGGTGTTTAATTATGCCGACATTTTTAAGATAAAACTACCCAAAGCATATGAGCGATTACTACTTGACTGCATCAAAGGCGATCAAACACTTTATGCACGTCAAGATGAAATAGAACTAATGTGGAGTGTGGTCGATCCAATAATAAATAATCCCCCAAAACTATCGATCTATAAAACCAAAAGCCAAGGCCCAAAACAGGCAGAGCAGTTAATTTCGAAAGATAGTCGTAAATGGCGTGATGTATAAGCAACTCTCCAAATACCCTCAGCTATATAAGGCACTTGATTATCGCTTTCATAATATCAATTTACTTATAGAAGCTTTGACACGTCGCAGCGCTATTGAAGAAAAACATCCACATGCTGCTAAACAGGATTACCAAAAATTAGAATTCCTTGGTGATCGTGTTCTAAACTTTTTCGTCACACGAATTCTTTTGCGGCATTTTCCTAACATTTCTAGTGAAGAATTAAATAATTTCAAAATAGAGTGTGTATCAAATCAAGGTTTATTACTCCAAATGGCCAAATCAATTAATTTGGAAAATTACCTTATAAGAGGACATGGAGAGGCACAAGTTACTGATAAAATGTACGCAGATGCAATGGAAGCTTTATTAGGGGCTATATACTTAGATAGCAACAATAATGATCACATTTTATCTGAATTAATTAGGCAATTATTAAGTCCGTATTTCCCACACTTAGAAATACAATTCATCTCTTCATTACTTGAAAAAAATTTATCAATGAATTCTCAAATTTCGACGAGACGTCAACAGCAATTCGCTTCTATAGTTCAGCGGGGAGCTACTCACTTCGATGGTGGAGTCTTTCGGTTTAAAAAAACAGTACTAAATTGGGAATTCGAGGATCTAGAAAAACCCTTATCACAGATCAGAGATATGACTCCTTTACCGGAATGCTTTCCTGAGTATAGTGATTTTAACAGGTTTCAATATTATTGTAACTTTGAAGACTTAGTGCTAGAAGAAGCACGCGCTGTATTACAAAATGGACTGGAAACCGTTAAAGCAGGTAAATCTTCGGCCTTCACCCTCAAAGTCGTTCGATTCAAAGGAGCTCATAGACCAGAAAATCCCAGCACCATTGTAATGGAAGGAAGATTGCCAAAAGATTTTGAACATGGTACTTCTAATATCGGATTATTGTTAAAACTAATAACTGAAGATGATATTTTCAAAGAATTAAAACTATTTGGATTAGCATCATATCAGGAAACAGAATCTAGCGAAAATAAAATCGAAGTCAAAGCGGTTATTCCTGGTGAAATAGAACCTACGTTTTGTTTTCAACAAAACACACCTTGGGAAGCATATATATTAGGATCGTTAATAACCCATCAGCGTATATATGATATTTGCAACAAAATGCCACGTACTAACTTTGAATCGCAAATAATGCTAGGAAAATTAAACAATGTCGAATTTGAACCACCATCATTAGATCCCGAAGAACAAGAATGTCTACAAGATTTAAATTGTTCTCAACATGAAGCAGCAACTAAATTTTTAACTGCAGATAGTGGTTTACAGCTTTTACAAGGCCCACCAGGTACTGGCAAAACAACTACAATAATCGCAATTCTCGAAGCACTGTATAAAAAGCAAGCGCGTGTTTTAGTATGTGCTCCATCCAACAAAGCCGTGCAATTATTAGCTTACCGATTCCTACAACGCAATCCCGAAGCAGTAATTAGTTTATCTGGAGTAACAAGTAAAGTACCTCCAGAATTACACGAAATATTTCTACACAGTTGGGGAAAAGATATTTGTAGACATATCAATGAATGTATCGATCTACTTAATAAATTACTAACTGATAAAGATTTAACACAGCAAAAGCTGCATAGTGACATTCATCGTATTGATACAGTATTGTCAAAAGTAGCGCATGATATTGCCAAAACTGCTCCTGCTTATAACGACCCTAATAAATGGAAGCCCATCTTTACCTGTGCCAAATTAATTATGTCATTTGAAATTAGCAAGATTAAAGAAATTCAAAAATATCTCAAATTGATGAATCAACATTTGAGTAATGTACAAGCAACTATTGTGTTGGCGAATCAAACTAAAGAAGCTGGCAAAACCTCACCACTAGAAATGGAAATTTTAAATCACGCACAAATCGTTTTTGCCACTTTAAGTACCGCTGGTCGTAAATCTATTCAAGAAATGAGTAAAGTAGACGTTTTAATTATTGATGAGGCCAGCCAAGCAATAGAAGCTGAAACCCTTATTCCTTTTGCTTTAGATCCTAAAAAATGTTTACTCGTAGGTGATACTAAACAATTGCCTGCAATAGTGTTATCGCAACCAGCAATAGAACTTAGGTTTAATCGGTCATTAATGTGGCGACTTATTGAAGAATGCAAACAAGAATATAGCATGTTGAAAATTCAATATCGTATGCATCCAGAAATACGTCAATGGCCATCCCAACAGTATTATGGAAATCAATTAGAGGATGCAGAAAATATAACAAAAAGAGCTCATTTAGTTGCATTTGATTATCCGCCAATTTTAGCTCCTTGTTCATTCATAAATGTAGAAGCTAATGAAACTGAATGCGGTCATAGTTACAGAAATGAGATGGAAACAAGACATATAGTTGCTATTCTTAATTACATAAAACGAAAAGGAGTAAACATAAAAAACCAAGTTGGAGTTATTACCTTTTATGCGGAACAAGTTAGGTATTTATCCGAATTGATTCAATGTAATCCGGCCTATCAAGGTATGACCATACATACAGTTGATGGCTTTCAAGGTGATGAACGGGACTTCATTATTATTTCTTTTGTCCGTGCAAATCCAAAAGGAAAGATAGGCTTCCTTATGGATTTTAGAAGATTAAATGTGGCTATAACACGTGCTAAGTCAGCTCTTATTATGTTAGGTAATGTTGCAACTTTACGACGCAAAAAATCTGATGTTAGTATGCTCATTGACAATATGCAACAACGTAATCTGCTTTGGCCAGAGACGGAATTATTTCAAACTATAATGGCAACAGATAATCCACGTTACAAAACCCAATTATGTCGAAATTTTTCCTCAGGAAATTGTCGATATGGAGATGAATGTCAATATGCTCACGGTAAAGATGAGTTGCGTAAGTTCACAGTAAATAATACGCTAAAATGCACTACATTTCCCGAAACCAATCAACCCTTATACAAAGCACTTAATTACCACTTCAAAAATCACGATTTACTTAGAGAAGCTCTTACTAGGCAAAACGCAGTTGAAGAAAAATCGTATGAAGCAGCGCCAAAAAGTTACCATAAACTTAAGTTTTTGGGAGATCACGTACTAAAACTTGTTATCGCTGTAATCTTAGTTGAAGAAACGTCTTTTTCTAATGAAGGACAATTACATAGCGCAGAAATGCAGTTAATATCTCCTGAGTGTTTATCTATGATTGCTAAACAATTAAATTTGGAAAAATATCTTATAAAAGGACTAGGAGAAGCCGAAATAACAGATAATATATATGCTGATGCTCTAAAAGCAATATTTGGAGCTATATACTTGGATGTTAATAACATTAATGTGCTCACTGCGATAATCTCCAAACTTTTCAGATCACACTTACAAAATGTATTCACATTCCAATCTCTAACTACATCTCAAGCCTTTTTCTCTTGTTCAACAAACACAGAAACTACTGAACCTACCAAACCAACTATAGATTTAAATATAAAATATTAGCAAGTGGCTCAAGATCTATTTTTTCGACTCGATCCAAATGATCTTTTTCTTTTTTAGATTTGGCAAATGAAATATCTTTACCCTTTATTCTTTCATCATCAGGATCCATGCCTCCATAATCATTAATTGTTGACCAACTCCATTGTGTTTTACTATAAGCGATTCCAAATTGATTAATTTGATCATTAATTTTATGCGGCATAGTTAAATAAAAGGCACCCTCTCCAGTTGCTATGCGTTCGTCCCGCCCAGCTTGGTTAGCTAAATCTACTTCTTTAAGTACTGAACAACGGTTCGAATTTATTATTTGCGATTCCCGCCATAAATAATTATTCCTAAATACGTATAACCACCCAGCTTTTAATTGTTCAACAGTACCATCTGCATTACGCCTACGTAATAACACTGGGACAAGAATATTAGCAGCTTGACCAATTTCTGGCTGCCGATCTTTGCTATGTTTAGTTGGTATCGAGTTACCAAAAGGTATCTTTATCGGCTGACCCGTAGTATTAATTACACTGAGATAAAGATCATATTTATCAGGTTTAAGATTACGAATTTCAAGACGCCTTAAAACGCCATTATTCTTTGCATTTTGTCCTAACAGAACATAATGTTTGTCAGTCGAAGCAATTATAGTGCCATTTAGTAATGGTACTTTTACCCCTGCAACATCAATGTTAATTTGATCAGGTTGCTTAGGCTCATTTAGTGTTTCCTGATTAGTATCATAATCACTATTTTGAGGAGCTACTCCCGGCTGTTGTAACTGAGCCGGTGGAGTATTTCTATTATTTGACACCATAAGGTCACCTTGACGCACTGCGGCGATACCTTCAATAAAGACATTGGTTGAAGCAGTAACAAATTCTGCCTTGCCCTGAATTGTTTTCGAATTGACTCCTTTATGATCGCCATTTTCGTCGCCAGTGCTTTCGGAAAAGATAGAATTTTTATGACAGATTGGACTGCCGTTAATGAAGACAGTTTGAGCTCCGTTATCAGCATCGGCAGACTTTGCTATATTATTATAAGTTACTTGAATTTTGCTGTCTGTTGTCAAACAAACGTCTTGAGTAGTTAAAGTCCCAGAACTTTCTTTATATACTGCCGTGCGACCATTAATAATCACTGCCATAAAATCGGCTCCTTTTTAAAAGTAATTTGTTTCAATACCGTCATTCTTGCGAAAGCGAGAATCCAGTTAATTTTAGACTTTCTGGATACCTGCTTTCTGAGTAATGACTGAAATAGCACTTGAAATTAAAACATTAATTTAGATAGTTCAATACCGGATAAAATACTGACAAAATTGCAACAGGCGACTTAAGTCGCCTGTTAAATTATCACGATTGAAATCTATTTTTTTGCTGCTTTTTAAAAATTCGAACGGCTTTTTCGCACCAATCAATTTCACTTTGAGCTGACAATTTTGCATTCTCGGCGATCATTAACCAATTTTGAAAATAGGGAGCACGAGTTAGATTTTCTTTGGTATCTTTTTCGAATTCTTGACAAATTCTTAGTTTCTCTTTAGCTCTTTGTATTCGAGTTTCAAAGTGCGATACAACATCAGTCGAGGGTATGTTATGACAGAAAAAAAGTTTTAGCAAAAATTCATCTCTGACAATTCTCCTTTCA
>CAYFQQ010000090.1:0-6385 GCA_964345265.1 uncultured Coxiellaceae bacterium | reverse complement strand
TGGCTTCTCGCCCACAATCCCTCTGGCTTAATAACTAAATTTATTAATGTTTTTTTTATTGGTAAGGGGACATTTTCAAATTGGTTATATTGGGGACATTTCTATTTTGGTTTGACATCTCTTAAACGGTAATTGACACTTGGGTCACATCAGGCTAATATTGATACTAAATGTAAATTTTGAGGAGTAATAATTGTGGCTGTACAAAAGAGTCGTAAAACACGTTCGAAAAGAGATATGCGTCGTTCTCACGACGCTTTGAAACTGATTACTTTGTCAACAGATCAGACTAGCGGTGAAACTCACCGTCGGCATCATCTAACTTCTGATGGTTATTACCGTGGCCGTCAGGTATTCATTCCTAAACAAAAGCCTACGGAAGAAGAAGAAAAATCCTAACATGAATAATGTGACTATTGCCATTGATGCTATGGGTGGTGATTATGGGGTAACGGTAACCGTCCCAGCGGCTTTGAGGATACTGAAAAAATATACAGATGTGCAATTGATTTTAGTAGGAGATGAGAAGCAGATAAAATCACAGTTAGGATTTCTCCGGCGTAATAATAAACGGCTTACTATACATCATGCATCACAGCAAGTGACTATGGATGAATTGCCATCGAAAGCTTTGCGGACTAAAAAGGATTCATCTATGCGAGTTGCAATAGACTTAGTTAAAAGCGGAGAGGCTCAAGCTTGCGTCAGTGCTGGCAATACAGGCGCATTAATGGTGATTTCTAAGTTTGTGTTAAGAACTTTACCAGGTGTGGATCGGCCAGCTATTGTTACTATATTCCCCACGGTAAATCCCGATAAGAATGTGCGTATGTTAGATTTGGGAGCTAATGTAAATTCTTGTGCTGATCACCTTTATCAGTTCGCTGTTATGGGATCTGTATTGACATCTGCTCTTGATGATGTCAAGGCTCCAAAAGTTGCTTTGTTAAATATCGGAGAAGAAGAGATTAAGGGTAATGATTTAGTAAAACAAGCTTCGCAATTATTATCGGAAAGTAGGCATATTAATTATATAGGCTATGTGGAAGGAGATAATGTTTTTAAGGGAGTTGTTGATGTTGTGGTCTGTGATGGTTTTGTCGGTAATGTAGCACTTAAAGTGGTCGAAGGTACTATACGTTTAATCGCTTTTTATATTAAGCAGGAATTTTTAAAAAATTGGGGTGCGCGGATAGCTGCTATTGCTGCTTATCCAATTATCAGGGGTTTGAGGAAAAAGTTAGATCCAGGCAGATATAATGGAGCAAGTTTATTGGGGTTGCAGGGAATTGTAATTAAAAGTCATGGCGGAGCAAATATACCTGCATTTGCTAATGCTGTTAAAGAAGCTATTTTTGAAATAGAAAAAAATGTTCCACAGCGTATCGGGGAGCAGGTAGGAATTATGCTGGAAGAGGCAGAGTTTTAATGGTTTATTCACGGATTATTGGTATTGGAAGTTATTTACCTGAAAAAGTTTTAACTAATTTTGTATTAGAAAAAATGGTCGATACTACAAATGAATGGATTGTAGAACGCACCGGAATCAAACAACGCCATATTATTGCTAATAACGAAAAATTAACCGATATGGTTGAAATTGTGGCTAAACGAGCAATTGAGAATAGCGGAATCGGTAAAAATAAAATTGATCTAATTATAGTAGCAACTATTACTTCAGATTTTATTACTCCGAGTGCAGCTTGTATTTTGCAGCAAAGTTTAGGCATAAAAAATTGTCCCGCTTTTGATATAAATGCTGCCTGTAGTGGTTTTATATATGGATTAAGTATCGCTGATCAATATATTAAAAATGGTTCTGCGAAACATGTTTTATTGGTAGCTGCTGAAGCTCTTTCTAAGATGACCGATTGGCATGATCGTTCAACTTGTATTTTATTTGGAGACGGTGCTGGTGCAGTGGTTATTGGAGCGGATAATAAACCGGGTGTTCGTTCTACTCATCTTTACTCAGATGGCAGATATCATCAGTTACTTTATGCTAGAAGTCCACTGTATAAATCTAATGAATCTCCATATATTAAGATGCATGGTAACGAATTATTTAAAATCGCAGTAATTAAATTGAGTGAAGTAGTTCAAGAAGCGCTGGATTTTAACAATATTGATATATCGCAAGTTGATTGGTTGGTGCCTCATCAGGCTAATTTACGTATTATCAAAGCAGTTGCTAAAAGGATAAAATTGCCTATGGAGCGAGTGATATTGACCATACAAGAGCACGGTAATACTTCTGCAGCTTCCGTACCCTTAGCATTAGACGCGGGAATAAGTAGTGGAAAGATTAAACAAGGGGATACTTTGGTTATGGAAGCTTTTGGTGCCGGTTTGGTGTGGGGTTCAGCATTGGTTGATTATTGACGCAGATCAATGGTTGAGAAATTAGCTTTTGTTTTTCCAGGACAAGGATCGCAGTATGTTGGAATGTTAGCAGAACTCGCTAATAAATTTCCTATTGTAGAAGAAACTTTTCATGAAGCATCTCAAATATTGCAATATGATCTTTGGCAGTTAACTCAGCAAGGACCTGAAGAACGGTTAAATTTAACTGAAAATACTCAGTTGGCTCTGCTAGCTAGTGAAATAGCTATGTGGCGTATATGGGAAGGTCGAAACGGAACAAAGCCGTTATTTTTAGCTGGACATAGTTTGGGCGAATATAGTGCGTTAGTTTGTGCTGCTGCTATAAATTATCAAGATGCAATAAAGTTAGTTGCTGAACGTGCGAGGCTTATGCAACATGCTGTGCCCGCAGGGCAAGGTGGAATGGTGGCAATTATTGGATTGGATGAGGATAAAATTGCCCAAATATGCCAGAGAGCAGCTCAGGGTCAGGTTTTGACTCCTGCCAATTATAATGCTATCGGTCAGACAGTGTTATCTGGTCATATTGAAGCTGTGCAACGAGCAATCGAAGTCGCTAAGATTGCAGGAGCAAAGGTAGCGAAGTTATTAAAAGTTAGCATTCCGGCTCATTGCAAGTTAATGAAACCAGCAGCTGAGGAATTAGCGAAAAGTTTAGATAAAATTAATATAGTTAAACCAGAGATTCCTGTTGTTAGTAATGTAGATGTTAAATGTTATCAAAGTGCAGATAATGTACGTGATGGTTTGGTAAGACAGTTGTACAATTCGGTTCGTTGGGTGGAAACAATTCGGTTTTTACATCAACAGGGTATAGATTATTTAGTGGAATGCGGGCCTGGAAAGGTTCTTGCTGGGTTAAATAAGCGTATTATAAATGATTTACCAACAATAAAATTTGTAGACTTATTAAGGGGGTAATTATGGAATTAGAAAATAAAATTGCATTGGTTACAGGCGCTGGCCGTGGCATTGGTAAAGCAATCGCTATTGAGTTAGGCAAGCAAGGTGCAACAGTAATTGGTGTAGATATTAATCAAGATGCAGCTCAACAAGTTGATGCATATGTAAAGGAATTTGGATTGAAAGGACAAGGGTTGGTGATGAATGTAACTGATCAGAATTCGATTAATACAGCGCTTGATATAATTCGCAGTAATTATAGTCCTCCGGCTATTTTGATTAATAACGCTGGAATTACTCGTGATAATTTGATGTTACGTATGAAAGCTGAAGAATGGAATGCAGTGATTGAAACTAATTTAAATTCCGTCTTTAAAGTTAGTCAATCATGTTTGAGAGATATGATTAAAGCGCGCTGGGGACGTATTATTAGTATAGCTTCTATAGTAGCGTTTGTAGGTAATGCTGGTCAGGCTAATTATTCGGCAGCTAAAGGCGGCTTGATCGCTTTTAGCAAGTCTTTGGCCCAAGAAATTGCTAGTCGTGGAATTACTGTCAATACAGTTGCTCCGGGATTTATTAATACTAAAATGACTCAAGCTTTGTCAGAGGAGCAAAGGAATGCATTATTAAATTTGATTCCTATGCGAAAGATTGGACAGCCAGAAGATGTTGCTAATGCTGTTACTTTCTTGGCATCACAGAGAGCTGCATATATTACTGGGGCAACACTGCATGTTAACGGTGGTATGTTTATGGCGTAAGCACAAAATACTTGCAACTTATTTTGTTTCGCATAAACTATTTACCTGTGTTTTTTATTCATAATTAAATTTTTTATTTAAATAAGGAGAAATTGATGGCTAGTGTAAAAGAACGTGTTATAAAAATTATTGCTGACCAACTTGGTGTTGAAGAAGAAAAAATTGTTCCTGAAGCCTCGTTTGTGGATGATCTTGGTGCTGATTCTTTAGATACTGTTGAATTAGTTATGGCTTTAGAAGAGGAGTTTGATGCTGAAATTCCTGATGAAGAAGCTGAGAAAATTACCACCGTTCAACAGGCAATTGATTACATTGAGAAAGGCTTAAAAGAAAAAGAATAAAGGAATCGATCTTGGCTAAAAGACGTGTAGTAATAACAGGATTGGGAGCGGTTTCGCCACTTGGTTTGAATGTTGCAGATACGTGGAATGCTGTTTTAAAAGGAAAGAGTGGTGTTAAGCACATTACAAGTTTTGATACATCACAATTCAGTGTAAAGATAGCTGCATTTGTAGAGAATTTTGATCCAACTTTGTATATGGATCTAAAAGATATACGAAAGACAGATCATTTTATTCAATTTGCGATAGCAGCTTCAAGTCAAGCTGTCGAGGATGCTAGATTAGAGGTAAATGAAAATAATGCTCATCGTATTGGAGTGATAATCGGTTCTGGAATAGGTGGGCTGCCTATAATTGAAAAGACTTATCGTAATTTAATAGAAGGAGGACCTCGTAAAATTTCTCCTTATTTTATTCCAAGCACTATCATAAATATGGCTCCTGGCTTAGTAACCATAAAATATGGATTAAAAGGTCCTAATTATTCGATAGTTTCTGCTTGTACAACAGGTGCGCATAATATTGGTGATGCTGCACGAATGATTAGTTATGGTGATGCAGATGTAATGTTAGCAGGAGGTACTGAGATGGCAACTACTCCTATTGGAGTGGGAGGATTTGCTGCCGCACGAGCTTTATCAAGACGCAACGATGAACCTGAACAGGCGAGTCGTCCTTGGGATAAAGATCGGGATGGGTTTGTGCTCGGTGATGGAGCGGGAATATTAGTTTTAGAGGAGTACGAATATGCTAGAAAACGAGGAGCTAATATTTATGCTGAATTAATAGGATTTGGTATGAGTTCTGATGCTTTTCATATCACTGCGCCTGATGAAACTGGAATGGGATCGGTTCGTGCTATGGAAAATGCTCTGCATGATGCCAAACTTAATTCTGAAGATGTAAATTATATCAATGCGCATGGAACTTCGACAGTAGCTGGAGATGTTGTTGAAGCTTTGGCGATTAAAAAGCTGTTTGGTGACATGGCTTATAAAATACCTGTGAGTTCAACTAAATCTATGACTGGTCATTTACTGGGTGCAGCTGGGGCTATTGAAGCGATTTTTTCTGTATTAGCTATTCGTGA
This sequence comes from uncultured Coxiellaceae bacterium, assembly GCA_964345265.1. Classification (GTDB taxonomy): domain Bacteria; phylum Pseudomonadota; class Gammaproteobacteria; order UBA9339; family UBA9339; genus CAYFQQ01. The sequence goes on along the minus strand of CAYFQQ010000090.1, from coordinate 902 downwards.
CCAAATTGCACCGCCCACCATAAATTTGATTAATCCAGACGAAGGCTGCGATCTGGATTTTATTCCGTATACAGCACGCGAAATGAAAATTGATGTAGTTCTTTCTAATTCTCTCGGTTTTGGTGGAACTAACTGCGCTTTGTTGTTTAAGAAAATTTAATCGATGAGTGAATGGTTCAGAATTTTTGTTGTAATAATCATTGCTTTAATCGGCTGCTTTATATGGTTAAGTATAGAATGGCTGCATTTTCTAAATACTCCCCTTATTGCTCCTGATAGCCCGGCTGTTGATTTTGTAATAAAAGATGGTGATTCAGTTAAAAATTTAGTAAGACAACTACATAATAAAAGTGTTTTACAAAAACCACATTTTTTTAGTTTATTAACCCGAATAAGAAATGAAGATCAGAAAATACAGGTCGGTGAATATCGTATTGAACCTGGTACTACTCCAATCGGACTTTTACATAAATTAGCAACTGGCGAAGTGATTTTATATCCACTTACTATTGTTGAAGGATGGACATTTAGTAAGATGATATCCGAATTGGAAAATAATCCACGTATAATTCATACATTACAGGGATTAAATAATAGTGAAATTATGCAACGTATTGGCCACCCAGGCGAGATTCCCGAAGGAAGATTTTTCCCCGATACTTATAAATTTAGTGCAGGAACTAAAGATACGGACGTTTTACGAGCAGCGTATACTCTTATGCAAAATAGACTAAGCAAAGCATGGCAAAAACGAGACTCAAATGCGCCTTATGATTGTCCTTATAAGGCTTTGATAGCTGCTTCGATAATTGAAAAGGAAGCATCGTTAAAAGAAGAACGGCCAATAATTTCAGGAATAATCGCACGGCGCCTACAAAAAAATATGTATTTACAATTGGACC
>CAYFQQ010000089.1:0-3724 GCA_964345265.1 uncultured Coxiellaceae bacterium | reverse complement strand
ACCAAACAAATATGATCTTTTTACATCCCTGTAGCCTGGATCCCGTCAATCCATGACGGGATGACAAAATTTAAATGCCAATGAAGTAGATTTAATTAACAAAATGAGAATTGCTGCTTGTTACTGGATTCCGGCCAATCCATGGCCGGAATGACGGAATTAAATCCTTAAGTTAATGTCTATGCGCTTTCGCGGAAATGACGATGTCCAAACTATGAATTGCTGTATAGCCATAGTTCCCTTTGCAAGTAAATTATCATAAAATGTCGCCATGATTATTCCAATTATTCTTTCTGGAGGTGCTGGTTCACGTTTGTGGCCGTTGTCGACTGGAACTTGTCCGAAGCAGTTGTTACCTATGTTAAACGAGCGAAGTTTGTTGCAGGAAACAGTGCAGCGTATTTGTAAGTTTCAGGGTGCATTAAGTCCTTTTTTAGTTTGTAATCAGCAACATTGTTTTAAAGTATTAGAGCAGTTGCGGCAGATTGGAGTAAAACCCAATGCTATAATTCTTGAGCCAGTCGGTAAAAACACTGCTCCAGCTGTAACCATTGCAGCTTTACAAGCCCTCAATGATAATGAAGATCCAATCCTGTTAGTCTTACCATCTGATCATATCATTGATGATGTGGAAGTTTTTCATAAAACGATTGAAATCGCCGAACAATGTGCTGAAGCTGGTAAATTAGTAACTTTTGGTGTTGTTCCTACACATCCGGAAACTGGTTATGGCTATATAAAAACAGAATCGTCGAGTAACGATGGGTATGCTTATAATATTGCTGAGTTTGTTGAAAAACCTGATCTTGAAAGTGCTCAAAAATATGTTGATGTTGGCAATTACTATTGGAATAGTGGCATGTTTATGTTTCGTGCTTCTCGGTTACTTAAAGAAATGGAACAATATGCTCCGGATATTTTGCAAGTATGTAAAGATACTCATGCAACACATGTAATTGATAATGATTTTGTTCATTTAGATAGAATGACTTTTAATAAGTGCCCTAGTAATTCGATTGACTATGCGGTAATGGAAAAAACTTTGAATGCAGTTATGGTACCGATAGATGCTGGGTGGAGTGATATTGGCTCATGGCTGTCTTTATGGGAATATGGACAAAAAGACATTAATGATAATATCACCTTAGGTGATGTAGTGACGAAAGATGTATACGGATCTTATATTCGCGCAACTAATCGCAAAATAGTTGCGATCGGTGTTAAAGATCATATCATTGTTGAAACTGACGCAGGAGTTTTAATTGTGCATAAGGATGATTGTCAGAAAATTAAAGAGTTGAATTATGAATAAAAAAATTGCATTAATTACTGGTATTACTGGTCAGGATGGTGCTTATTTAGCAGAGTTCTTGCTTGAAAAAAACTATCAAGTGCATGGTATTAAACGTCGTGCTTCATTATTAAATACCGATCGTATCGATCATTTATATCAAGATCCACATGTAAAAAATCCGAATTTTATTTTGCACTATGGCGATATGACCGATTCTAGTAGTTTAGTGCATATTATCCAACAAATACGGCCTGATGAAATTTACAATTTAGCTGCGCAGAGTCATGTTGCGGTTTCGTTTGAAGAGCCTGAATATACCGCGAATTCTGATGCTCTCGGTGCTTTACGTATTTTGGAAGCGGTAAGAATTTTAGGCCTTGAGAGGAAAACCAGATACTATCAAGCATCGACATCTGAGATGTTTGGTAAAGTGCAAGAAACTCCGCAAACAGAAACCACGCCATTTTACCCAAGATCGCCTTATGGAGTGGCTAAATTATATGCTTATTGGATAACGGTGAATTATCGTGAAGCATATGGTATGTATGCTTGTAATGGTATTTTATTTAATCATGAATCGCCGATTCGTGGTGAAACATTTGTAACCCGTAAAATTACTAAGGGTTTATCTCGTATCAAACTCGGTTTACAGGATTGTCTGTATATCGGTAATTTGAATGCGAAACGGGATTGGGGACACGCGCGCGATTATGTAGAAATACAATGGTTGATGTTACAACAGGATGAACCTGAGGATTATGTTATCGGTACTGGTGAACAGCGTTCAGTTAGAGATTTTATTAATGCAGTAGCCAAGCAACTTGATTTAAAACTGTCGTGGCAAGGAAGTGGATTGGAAGAAAGAGCTGTCGATGAAAGTGGTAATGTTATAGTAGCAATCGATCCGCGTTATATTCGCCCTGCTGAGGTGGATACATTACTATGTGATGCAACCAAAGCAAAACAACAACTAGGTTGGCAGCCTAAAACTACGTTCGAAGAATTAGTTAAAGAAATGACTCAGGCGGATCTTGAGGAAGTTAAAAAAGAAGTTTTACTGAAAAAACGTGGCTTTAAAGTTTTAAATAGGCATGAATAAAGATTCTAGAATATACGTTGCGGGGCATACTGGCTTAGTTGGCTCTGCACTGATGCGTAAACTGAAAATTGCGGGTTATAAAAATATCATAACTTATACTCATCAAGAACTCGATCTTACACGCCAGCTTGATGTTGAAGAATTCTTTGCGAAAGAAAAACCAAGATATGTATTTATGGCTGCAGCCAGAGTTGGTGGTATTCATGCAAATAATACTTACCCGGCCGATTTTATTAATGACAACTTAGCAATTCAGCAGAATATAATCAATGCTGCTTATAAGAATAAAACTGATCGCTTGCTATTCCTTGGTAGCTCATGTGTTTATCCACGCGACTGTCCTCAGCCGATGAGAGAGGAATATCTGCTGACTGGGTCTCTGGAGTTAACCAATCGCCCTTATGCTATAGCCAAAATAGCTGGCATTGAGCAATGTTCGTCCTACAATCGCCAATATGGAACCAAGTTTCTAACGGTAATGCCAACTAATTTATATGGACCTCATGATAATTATGATTTGGAGAATTCTCATGTATTGGCAGCATTAATTCGCAAAATTCATCAGGCCAAAATTAGTAATGCGTCATCCGTAACCATTTGGGGCAGTGGTATGCCACGGCGCGAATTCTTATATGTTGACGATTTAGCCGATGCCTGTTTATTTTTGATAAACTTACCTGATGAAAAGTATAATAAATTGCTGTTAAATGATGTACAGCCACCGTTGGTTAATATCGGTTGGGGTAAGGATATTTCAATAAAAGAATTAGTAGATCTAGTTAAAGAAGTTATCGGTTATACAGGGGATGTTAGCTGGGATGCTAGTAAACCAGATGGTACGCCAAGAAAATTGCTTAATGTAGATAAAATGAACGGATTAGGTTGGGTGCCAAAGGTGAAATTAAGGGAGGGAGTAGAGTTGACTTGTAATTATTATAAACAATATGAGCAAAGAATTTGATTTAGTTATAAAGGCCGGTAAAACACGTTACTACTGGTTTGATATTTGGCGTTATCGTGAGCTGTTTTTGTTTTTAACCTGGAAAGAGTTTCTGGTCAGGTATAAACAAGCGGTTATAGGTGTGGCTTGGAGTGTGTTACAGCCAGTGTTAACCATGGTAATTATGGCATTTATTTTTGGACGTGTTGCTAAATTACCATCCGGAGGAATTCCTTACTCAATTTTAGTATTTACTGCTTTGTTGCCATGGCAGTTTTTTGCTAATTCCTTGACTCAAGGTAGTATGAGTTTAATTACTAATAAGGACATGGTGTCAAAGATTTATTTTCCTCGAATTATTATTCCGGTTAGTAATGTTATGGTGGGCATA
>CAYFQQ010000088.1:0-2071 GCA_964345265.1 uncultured Coxiellaceae bacterium | reverse complement strand
TACCAAACAAATATGATCTTTTTACATCCCTGTAGCCTGGATCCCGTCAATCCATGACGGGATGACAAAATTTAAATGCCAATGAAGTAGATTTAATTAACAAAATGAGAATTGCTGACTGTATATGTATTCACTTGAAATTCTGAGAGAAATTTGGTACCGTTAGCATTGAATATTTGGCCATAAACACCGTACGAGTCTTCATCTTGACCATTGCTTTCCCATGTTACCGCGAATTTGCCATTACTCAATCCTACTATACAGGGGACGTATTGCGCACTTACAGTATACGTATTTACTTGGAATTCCGAAAAATATTTATTACCATCTGCATTAAACATCTGGCCGTAAATACCATCACTATATCCATCCTGACTTTCCCAAGTCACTACGAATTTGCCATCACTTAATCCCGCCATAGAAGGATACTTTTGATGACTTGTTATATACGTATTTACTTGGAATTCTGAAAGAAATTTGGTACCGTTAGCATTGAATATCTGACCATAAACGCCGTATGAATCTCCATCTTGGCCATAGCTACTCCACGTCACCACAAATTTACCATCACTTAATCCCGCTATAGAAGGATACTCTTGCCAACTTATAGTATATGTATTTACTCGAAATTCTGGACCGATTTTTTCCGGTATTTCCGTGGGATTCCGCTTAGCTTTAAAATCCGTTAGCGGCAAAAGATTATCTGTTCGCAAAGTTTCAGAAGATTTAAAATCAACAAAGCTCGAATCAGTTCTTTGATATCCAGAATAAGTTTCTATTCCCTCAGTTCCTCCAGGTATAGCAACAACTTCAGCTTCTTTTTCATTAAAATCTGCTTCCTTATTTTTTAACCATGACGAAATCAAACTAAACGACCCTGTAGCTTTTAGAGCACAAAAAACACCAGTCGTTCCAACAAAAACCAACCCAGCTTTTGCCAATATTTTCCAATTATAACTCGGTGACTTAGATTCGATAGAAAGCTCTAAATTTTGTATCGGTATGATACTTGCAGTAGACTCAAACATATCATGTACTCCTTATCCGTTAATAAGCAAATAATTTTAAAGATTATACTACCACATTCTCTCCATTAAAAACTTCTCAATATCCAATCATTACTTACAAACGCATTAGCCAATTCTACGATTCCTACCCTTATCCAATTCACGTTCGAGTGCCCTTCTATGAGCGCCACTCACCACTCTTTGCCATTCCTCTAATTCATCGTTTCACAGAGTGGGCATTATATGGCTTCTTCTGATATAATATGAAATGGCACTTAAAACTGCTCAAAATACAAAGCGCTAAAGTAAACGATTATTAATGAAATAATTGCAAAAACTGAGCTAAACTTAGAACTAATGTTATATCTTAATTTGTAAACCATGTTAAATGAAATTAAACCACAACAGCAAGAAATATTGGAAACCGAAAGACTGATATTAAGGCCGTTTACATTACAAGATGCAAAACGCGTTCAGCAATTAGCCGGCGATAAAGATATCGCTGATGGCACCTGCTATATTCCACATCCATATGAAGATGGTATAGCTGAAAAGTGGATCATTGAGCACCGTGCCGCTTGTGAACGAAATGAACAAGCAGTTTTTGCAATTATTACAAAACAAACCAACGATCTTACCGGTGCAGTTGGCCTTATGCTTAACAAAGAACAGCTACAGGCAGAATTAGGATACTGGATAGGCAAACCATACTGGGGTCAAGGTTTTGCTACTGAGGCCGCACAAACAATTATTAAATATGGATTTGAAAAGTTTCATTTAACATGCAACTATGCCGACTGTTTTCAATGGAATACTACCTCAATAAAAGTAATCCAAAAAATTGGTATGAGGTTGAGAAAAAGTTTTGATAAATACGTCGAAAGGAGAAATGTAATTGAACGGGTAAATCAATACACTATAACACTTGCATACAAACAAGGATGCTTTAGTGGACACAGTGGATACTAATGACCGATTACAGAATATTTTACAGAAATGCTCTAAAAAAGATTCAAATATAATCTGTCGTGCTGCAAACCTTGCTGATCTAGCTGGTTCAGATC
>CAYFQQ010000087.1:0-5807 GCA_964345265.1 uncultured Coxiellaceae bacterium | reverse complement strand
GATGCTGTCATTCTCGCGAATGCGAGAATCCATTTAATTTGGGGCTCTTTGGATACCCGCCTTCGCGGGTATGACGTGAAATAGCACTTAAAATTGGTCAAAATTAGAATTGCTGTATCTGGTAAAGAATTATTCATTTATTTCATTATATGTGGTATAAATATAAAACTTCAAGTAAAAGTGATTTTAACTATAAACAAGGAGAATATATCATGAATTTTAAATTACCTGATCTACCATTTCCTAAAGATTCTTTGGCACCTTATATTTCTCAAGAAACTATCGAATACCACTACGGGAAACACCATCGAGGATACATTGATAAATTAAACAAAATGATAGAAGGCAAAGCTGAAGAAAATAAATCCTTGGAAGAAATAATTAAAACAGCTTCTGGTGGTTTATTTAACAATGCTGCTCAAGCGTGGAATCATAATTTCTATTGGAAGTGTTTAATGCCCAAAGCAAAGAAACAACCCGAAGGGAAATTAGCCGAAGCGATAGGTAAAGCATTTGGCGGTTTTAAAGAATTTCAAAGCAAATTTAAAGAATCAGCTCTTAGTAACTTTGGTTCGGGCTGGACTTGGTTAGTAAAAAAGAGCAATGGAAGTTTAGAAATTATCAATACCAGCAATGCAGGAAACCCGATAACTAACGGTGATAAACCGTTGTTAACATGTGACGTGTGGGAGCATGCTTATTACATTGATTACCGAAATGAAAGGGGAAAGTACCTAGATAATTTCTGGAATATTGTTAATTGGGAGTTTATGGAGAGCCAAAATGACTAAGAAGGTTATTATTTATACGGTAACGGGTTGTTCGAAGTGTTATAGTGCTAAGGAATATTTAAAAAGCAAGAATATAGATTTTCAAGAATATGATGTAAGAACAAATCGTGAAAAAGCTAATGAGATGATTGAAAAATCTGGCCAAAGAAGTGTTCCAGTAATCGATATCGAAGGAACTTTAATTATTGGGTTTAAACAAGAAGAAATAGAAAGCGCACTAAAAGAGTAAAGCGCAATGACGACAATTTAAGGGTTTAATCCGTCATTCTAGCCACGATTGGCTAGGGAGCATTATCCGTCATTCCGGCTAGGGATTGGCCGGAATCCAGCGACAAGGACGTTTATTACACTGCACCACGTGTAGGCAGTGGATCCCGCGGTCAAGCCGCGGGAAGACGAGGTGTTAGGTAATTTATGCAACATAATCACCGACATAATCATCATCATCGTCACGTTGATATGGTAACAGACTTTAAGGTCCGGTTCTGGATTTCTTTAATCGTTACCATTCCGGTTTTAGCATTATCACCGTTAATTCAGTCTTTTTTAGGCTATTCCTTAATTTTTCCGGCCGATAAATATGTTTTATTGGTTTTATCGTCGTTTGTTTATTTTTATGGTGGATGGCCATTTTTAACTGGTTTGTTTTCTGAATTTAAAAATAAAAGACTCGGTATGATGACTTTAATTGGGTTGGCTATAACTGTAGCCTACATCTATAGTGCAGTAGTTGTCTTTGGAATACCTGGTAAAGTTTTCGTTTGGGAATTGGTAACCTTAATCGATATTATGTTGTTAGGACATTGGATTGAAATGCGTTCAGTTATAAGTGCATCTAATGCTTTACAAGAATTAGTTAAATTATTGCCTTCGGAAGCGCATAGAATTAGCAACTCAGAGGCGATAGTTGATGTTAAAATAGAGACATTGCAACCAAATGATAAGATTTTAGTAAAACCGGGCGAAAAAATCCCGGTTGATGGACAAATTATAGAAGGTGAAGGCGATATTAACGAAGCTATGATTACCGGTGAATCGAAGCCAGTAAGTAAGAAAGTTGGTGATTCAGTAATCGGTGGTTCGGTTAATGGCGAAGCTACCTTTAAAATTAAGGTAACCAAAATTGGTAAAGATTCTTACTTATCACAAGTTATAGAATTAGTTAAAAATGCTAGTAAAAGCAAGTCTAAAGCCCAAGGACTCGCAGACAAGGCTGCTTTTGTGCTGACTTTAACCGCGATTTCAGTAGGTATTATTACCTTATGTGTTTGGTTAATTTTTGGAAGAAGTTTTGTATTTTCATTAGAACGTATGGTTACAGTTATGGTTATAACTTGCCCGCACGCTTTAGGTCTTGCCATACCATTAGTTATTGCCATGATTACTTCTATATCTGCAAAACGAGGATTACTGATCCGCAATCGAACTCAGTTCGAGAATGCTCGAGATTTAGATGTAATTGTTGTGGATAAAAAGGGTACTTTTACTAAAGGTGAATTTGGAGTTTCGGATATTATAACTTTTGGGGATTGGAACCAAGATGAATTATTAACTAAGGCTGCTTCAATTGAACAAGAATCGGAGCATACAATTGCTCAAGGTATAGTGAAAGCAGCCAAAGAAAAGCAATTGCAATTATTATCCATAAGAAATTTCATGGCTATACCGGGAAAAGGTGCGCAAGCCACAATAGATAATACTGAAACATATGTAGGCAATAAACACATTCTAGAATTGAATAAAATTGATGATAAGAAAATATTGCAACAGAGTGACCAATTAGCTAAACAAGGTAAAACGGTAATATTTGTTGTGAGCAATAAGAAAGCGCAGGGTCTTATCGCATTAGAGGATATAATTCGCGAAGAATCGAAACAGGCGATTCAGCAATTAAAGAAACTAAATTTAAAAGTAGCGATGATTACTGGAGATAAACAAGAAACAGCACGATATGTCGCTCAAAAATTAGAACTTGATGAATATTTTGCTGAAGTACTTCCTGACAAGAAATCTGAAAAAATTAAAGAATTACAAGAACAGGGAAGAAGAGTAGCTATGGTCGGAGATGGTATTAATGATGCTCCTGCTTTAGCTCAAGCAGATGTTGGTATTGCAATCGGAGCTGGAACCGATGTTGCTATTGAAAGTGCGGATGTTGTATTAGTTAAGAGTAATCCCTTAAATGTTGTAGATATCATATCTTTATCAAAAATAACTCGGCGCAAGACCAAACAGAATTTATTGTGGGCAGCGGGATATAATGTTTTTGCAATCCCGCTCGCCGCTGGAGTTTTGTATAAATATGGTATATTAATGCCACCTGCTGTAGGGGCAATAATTATGTCTATCAGCACTATTATAGTGGCAATTAACGCTCGACTGATTTCGTATTAAAGCAGCGCGCCCGGAGGGATTCGAACCCCCGACCTCCTGGTTCGTAGCCAGGTACTCTATCCAACTGAGCTACGGGCGCAAATTACAATTATATATTATCACAGTTTATTCGATCCTATTAGCAATTTGCCTTGTTAACTTTTAATCTGCAACTTAAGTGGTTCCTTTTGTTGTCTACAGTGGGTTTCTTTAATGAAAAAGAAGGCAATTATAAATCCAACTAAGAAAAACAGAGGCATGAGTGTAAAAGCTAAACTAAAATCCTGACGCTGATAGGTTAACACCCCTTCAACAACATGGCTTTCGGCAGATGCTTTGATTATAAGTCCAACTAATGGGAGAATAATTGCACTTGAGAGAGTTATACAGGAATTATTAAAACCTAATGCAGCTGCATGTAATTTAATTTCCACGTGCTCAGCTATAGTTGCAAAACCGATACTTTGCCCAGCCCCAGCAATGCCTAAAACAAAAAACATTGGAATAAAAAATATAGCATTATTCCAAGGCCAATAGATTATAGCTAACGAAGCAATCAAACCAATCAATGAATTGATAATCAATATCGTTTTACGTCGTCTAATAGTATCAGAAATAAAACCCAAAATTGGACATCCAAATGCCAAACCAAGCCACAATAGGGAAGTGATAAATGTTGCTAGTTCTTTAGAAAGCCCTCTAGTTTCAAGATATGTGGTACCCCATAAGGTGCCTAACAATGCCACTGATACATACACGGCTGGTGAATATAATACTAACCACCAGACTTGTGAATTTTTTATTAATAAAGTTAACCGTTTTAACAATGATTCCGAAAGGCTCAAAAAGACAAATCGTACTTCCAAATACTTAGGTTTATCCCTAACAAAGAGACCAATTAATAACGCCAATAATAGTGCCACTATACCAATAAAAACTAGCACTATTCGCCAGTTATCATGTAATTTATAAAGCAATATGGCAAAAGGTGCTCCAGCCAGCATTGGTCCTAGAGTACCTAAAAATTGTGCTACTCCGAAGAAAAATCCGGTATATCTCCTTGGCAACCAGTTAAGTGTTAAAACTAATAGGCATATAAATCCAAATGAAGAGCCGAATCCCATTAATAAACGACTAATGACAGCTATTAAAAAAGTGTCAGTTGTAGCAAATAAGAATACTCCAATCCCTGCCACAACCGCTGCTAATGTTAGTAACAGCCGCACTCCATATCGATCGACTAAAATACCGACCGGAATCTGCATGATTCCATAAGTTAAATAATAAGCAGCCGCAAGAATAGACAATTGCTCCGGATCTATTTTAAAAGAGCTGGATATTTCCGGAACTAAAGTATTAAGAAATGCACGCAGAAAAAATTCATATAAGAAAAACAAAGCAGCCAATAAACAAATAAATAAACCTATTGTTTTAACAGGTTCGTTCTCTGTTTTTAACATTCTAATAAGCTTCCGACCATTTTGCCGGTAATTTTTCTACAATCCTTGCAATTTTCAGCAGTGGTTCACCTTCATTTATAAGTGGTAAATTATTACGACCGATTATTACACCAGCACTTTCTGCTTTTACCTGATATTCTTGTTTACTACCAAAAGGATCGGAAATAACCGCTAATTTATCTCCTTCTTCAATTTTTCCACCTAATCTAATCAGGATCTTGCTAATGCCTCCAGTCGGAGCTCTAACCCAATCCCACGTCTGTGAAATTATAGGTTCTTTAAATTTAATTTGTTTATGCTTCAACTTAGGTAACATTCCAATCTCACGAATAACTGATAGTATACCCCTTAATCCTATTCGTATAGCAAATTCATCGAATCGTAAAGCTTCGCCAGCCTCATAGACTAAAGTTAAGACATTGTTCTTTTGAGCAGTCTCAAACAAGGATCCCGAAGCAGGATCGGGAAAATCCAAAATAACTGGAGCAGGAAAAACCTTAGCTAGGTTCTGTAATTCAGTATGATGATAATTAACATAAATCTGTGGAAGGTTAACACGGTTAACCTTTCCTGAGTGAACGTCAATACAGTGTGTTATTTTGCTTAAAATTTCGCTTGTAAGTGTATATGCTAAACGAGCTGCGTGTGATCCAATCTTAGAACCCGGAAAACTTGCATTTAGATCTCTACCATCTGGTAAGAGACGAGAACGATTAATTAATCCATGAACATTCACGACTGGGATTGCAATTAGCGTGCCACGTAAATTTTTTAAAAGTGATAAGAGTAATAACCTACGAACTATTTCAACTCCATTTATTTCATCACCATGAATCGCAGCACAAATTAATAAACAAGGTCCTGCACTTTTCCCATGTACAACATGAATTGGTATATACATAGGAGCACAAGAGTACAATTCCGGTGTTGGCAAAGCCATCGATACCCTTTCGCCTGGTTGAATAGTAGCATCACATATTTGTAATGGAGAATTTTTCATTTATTTTACTCGAATTTTTTATTATAACACTACTGATAGCGAAATAAGAATTTAGGCTTTGTTTTTCCAGCAATTCTCATTTTGATGCTGTCATTCTCGCGAATGCGAGAATCCATTTAATTTGGGGCTCTTTGGATACCCGCCTTCGCGGGTATGACGTGAAATAGCACTTAAAATTGGTCA
>CAYFQQ010000086.1:0-4044 GCA_964345265.1 uncultured Coxiellaceae bacterium | reverse complement strand
AATTTAAATGCCAATGAAGTAGATTTAATTAACAAAATGAGAATTGCTGAGCTCATATAGCTATTGAACTTAGCACAGCATAACACACACGTTATCTTTTTAGTGAATTTAAATTATCTTTTATTTTAATAAAGGCTTTTACAATATCATCTATATCGTTTTTATTTCCAAGAAAAAGATTTTGTGGAAGCCAAATAGATTCTTCAGTCACTTGTTTTGCAATTTTACATTTTTGAGCTATTGTTTCTACGTCATACCCTAATTTTTTAAAAACAGGATTCTCATAAACGGGGTATTTATATCCAGCATAACATGGTATGCCTTCTGCGTTTAATGCTAATATAAATCGATTCTTTCCTAGCCTATTCCAATATGCTTTTTTATATCTCATTGTAATTAAATGAAAAGCATGTGACGTGACATTTCCATCTACTTCTGTAACTTCTATACCAGGAATTTCTTGTAATAGTTTTTTTAAATAAAGAGCATTTTCTTGCCGTATACTATTATATGATTCTAGCGTTTTTAATTGATTATAAGCGATTGCTGCTTGAAATTCTGTAATTCTGTTATTCCAACCAATATTTTCATGCTGATACCACGGACCATTTAATTTTCTTCCGCAATTTTGCAAAGAATAAATCTCTTCAAAAAAAAATTTATTCTTTGTCGTTATAAAACCGCCTTCTCCAGCAGTTATATTTTTTGATCCTTCAAGACTAAAACATCCAATATCACCAATACTCCCTACTGGTAAATTTTTCCATGAGGCACCAACAGCTTGAGCTGCATCTTCAATAACTATTAAATTATATTTTGCAGCAAGTTTTTGTATGGCATCCATATTAGCCGGTTGACCTGCAAAATGAACTACAATGATTGCTTTAGTTTTGTTTGTTATATTTTCCTCTACTTTAACAGGATCTATATTCCAAGTTTTAGGGTCAATATCTGTAAATATTGGTTTTGCACCCGCATGGATAACGCATGAAATTGATGAAATAAAAGTATAAGCAGGGACTATAACTTCATCTTCTGCAATGATTTTAGCCCCTTTTGCCGCTAAATCAAGAGCGCAAGATCCACTTGATACTCCTATACAATATTTAACATCGAGCATTTCTTTAATTTTATTTTCAAATTTGGAAATAAAGTCTGAATTATTAGAATTAGCTCCTCTATTCCAATTGTTACTATGTAAAACTTCTATTAAAGCACTTTCATCAATTTCTTTAAATTGTGGCCATTTTGGAAAAGGTTTATTCCGAATCTTTTGGCCACCAAATATAGCTAAGTTTCTCATCTAGAACCTCAAATTATTTTTGTAATGACACAGCAGGATACCCACCTCTACATGCAGGATAATCATTTTCTAAATTAACGCATATAAATTAACTGCTAGCACTACTATAAAAAGCTAGCCCCTTATTAAATAAGTAAAACGCAAGGAAGAGGAAAAAAGATGTAACAGCTAACGATAATCCCCAATATTTGAACCCGAATGATCCAGTTAAAAATTGCGTTGGTATTGTTGCTATAAGTGCATAAGGAACAACGACCCACAAAATGAATTTTATAATCCCTTGATAAGCTACTCCAGGCACTTTAAATGCAAATTCAGTTGTTTGGCTTTCAAAGCTTAAAATTGAATTTATTTTTACAAACCAAAATGCCGGCACTCTAGCTATGACCATAAGAGCAAACCATAACAAATACATTAATAAAACAAAAAAAGCATAGCCTAATATTAAAGGGGCTGTAAGTATAATATTAAGATGAGAGACTCCATACCCAACAATAATAAATCCTAATAATATTATTAAAATCGATGACGGGTTAAAAGATTGAAAAGCCACATAGAATAATGTATTGAGAGGTTTAACAATATATATATCTAAATCTCCGCTTCGTATTTTTTCAGGAAAAGTGAACAAGCCAAAAAAGAATGTTAACATTACAAGTCCGTCTATAATTGTAAAAGTTCCAATAAATACGATAACTTGATAAACATTCCAGCCATTAATAGAATTAACATGGCTAAATATGGCAGAAAATACTAATAATTGCACTACAAACAACAGACCATCAGCTAAAAAAGCTGAAATAAAGTCGAAACTATATACCAACTTATTAGATAACTTAAACTTAAATAATATTAATAATAATGAACAGTATCTTTTCATTAGGAACCGACTCCTTCGTAAAATCGAATTAAACGCGAATATAATAGTTGATTTAATATATACAAGCCGATATTCCAACAAGTAATTACTGCAATCGCCGGGTATATTTCATTAAGGTTTTCCCCTAAATATATTGAAGCTGGAAAATATAGCGTATAGTAAAAAGGTAAAAATTTAACTATATTTATCACGGTATTTGGTAGCAAAAAGAGAGGAATTATTGCGCCCGATAGAAAATCTATAATGTTTTGTGATATATAATAAAAGCCAGCTATTTCCACATATTTAAAAGCTAGTGTAGCAACAAGATAGTTTATTTGCATCATTATAAACAATCCAGATATTACAAAAAAAATGATATAAACCAAAATCGTAAAATTAACTGGTACGACAAAATAGTTTTTAAACATAATTGTCCAGCAAATAAAAGCAAGGCAATTAATAAATAATATAAATATCGATTTGCTTACACATTTACTTATGAAAAAATTTACTGGATTGATAGGCTGAATTATATATTTGCTAAAATAACCTTTGGCTATTTCAGCTGAAAACTGCCACAGAACAGATTCTGATTGATTCAATTTCATAAAAAACGATGTAAGTATGTAATAAGTTATCATCATGGGAAACGTGTAGTTACCAATCATTGTTTTTGTGCCAAAGATCGCTTTCCACAGAAAATAAGCTAATGCAATCTTAAAGATCGCCATAAAAGCACCAGCAATTACATCAAATTTATATTCTATTTGTTCTTTAAATGTGATACATATTATACGCCAATATTTTTTCAAAGAGTTGCTCCTATTTTGTTTAATTCTTTCTTTCATTATTTAAGCCACTATATATTTTTCCAATTACATTTGACAGCTCTTCATTCTCGATATTTATATCATTAATTTCATAACGTTCAAACATTGATTCGGTAAATTCATTAATGTTTTTCTTTTTAATTTTAAGTGTTACTGTATAAGCATTGTGAGCTATTATTTCTTCTTTAGCAAATTGAGTAATATCTGGTTTATTTTCAAATTCAATATTAACTATTTTATAATCAACATTAAACGCCATAAGTTTAGCATAGCTACCATCAAAAATCTTTTTCCCTTCATTTATAACAATAATTCTATCGCATATAGATTTAATATCCTCCATATTGTGACTAGTTAAGATAACAGAGAGATCTGCTGCTTTATTGATATCTTTTAATAAATCCCTAAAGTTTTTTTGAGCACAACTATCTAAACCTATTGTAGGCTCATCAAGGAATATTAGTTCTGGTTTATGTAGAAGAGCTGCTATTAGTTCCATTTTCATTCTTTGACCTAAGGATAGCTTTCTAACTTGAATATTTAAGACACCTTCAACCGAAAAAAGTTTTAACAGATCTTTTAGTCGCTGGTTAAAATCAGCATCAGAAATATCATACAATGCTTTGTTTAAATAAAAGGTATCTATTGCAGGTAAGTCCCACCAAAGCTGGCTTTTTTGCCCCATTACAATAGATATTCTTTTTTTAAAAGAGTTTTTAAGTTGACTTGGTATATGATCACACACTGACAAAGTTCCGCTTGTAGGCTTTATTATTCCTGCCATCATTTTTATCAAAGTGGTTTTACCTGCGCCATTTGGGCCTATTAATCCGATACTTTCATTTTTATTTGCTGAAAATGAAAAATTATAAACAGCACGCTTTTTCTGCTTATTTTTCTTAAAAAATGCTTTGAGACTACCTTTTACACCGGGCCCTTTAAGATAGTACTCATAATCACGTATCAAGTTATTTGCTTCAATTATGCTCATAAAAATTACCCTTGCTTTGATTTAACCGCATTTAAAAAAGTTATGATAAATAATCCAT
>CAYFQQ010000085.1:0-1829 GCA_964345265.1 uncultured Coxiellaceae bacterium | reverse complement strand
TATAAAACTTGCTATTTTCCCCGTGGCTTGCCACGGGGTACATTTAAGGGAAAGTTTGAAAACCGAAGGTTTTCAAGTGTAAACTAACAGGCGCAATGGATGTAAAGAAAGGGTATCATTGTGCGTATCAGACACACTATCATATAGTATTTCCTGTTAAGTATAGGAAGGCATTATTGGTAGAGGAGCTAGATAAGGAGATGAAGTATATAGCACAGGGTATGAGCGAGAGATATGAAATTGAATTTGAGCAAATAGGATGCGATGAAGATCATATTCATATTTTGTGTTCGTTTCACCCCAAATATAGTGTTGGTGAGGTAGTAAGGAAATTCAAGAGTATTACGGCGCGGGAATTGTTTTTGAAATTTCAGTGGTTAAAGAAAGATTTATGGGGCGGAGAGTTTTGGTCGGATGGCTATTATGTTGCTACCGTTGGTGAAAGGGGTAATTGGGAGATTGTAGAAAAATATATTAGAGATCAAGGCAAAGATCCAGAAGTGGTACAATTGCGCCTCTTCTGAATACCCCGTGGCTTGCCACGGGGAAATTTATTTCTATTTATTACCATGTTTTGATACAATGCAATATGGACTGGCCTCTTTTATTAGGATTTAGATAATTGGCAATTAGAGAAAACAAAATATGGATGGTAAAAAAATAACTTTTAAAGTTAGCGGGATGTCTTGCGCTTCCTGTGCAAGTACGATAGAAAATGCATTAAAACAAAAAGATGGCATTAATAAAGCACATGTAAATTTTGCGGCCGAGAAAGCAACAGTTGAATATGACGCCAAAAAAATCACTAAAAATGATATATTAAAAATTATCGATGATACTGGTTATCATGTTGTATCTGAAAAACAAAAAGTTGTATTTAAAATTGGCGGCATGGATTGTGCATCTTGCGCGCAAACAATTGAAAAAGCCTTAAAAAATACTAAAGGAATAATAAATGCCAACGTGAATGTCGCAACTGCAAAAGCGACCATATCTTATGAGTCATCCCAGATTAATCTTATAGAAATTAAAAAAGTGATAGCATCTACTGGTTATCAAGTTTTAGAAGAAGAACCAGCTAAAAAAGCTAAAGAAGATAAAGAAGAACAGATGATGGCTCAGGCTAAGAAAAAAATGGTTTGGAGCTGGGCGGTTACCATCCCAATTATTGTTTGGATGATTCAGGAGATGTTAACCGGCGTAGCCTGGCCTAGCAAATTTGTATATGACCTTGGCTTAATTATTTTAGCTACTCCAGTGATGTTTATAATGGGTTTGCCGACACTTAGAAGTGCTTGGAATTCAATTAAACATTTTTCAGCTAATATGGATGTGCTGATTGCTATGGGTACTTTGGTATCCTATTTTGCAGGAATAGCCAGTTTATTTACTCCAATTGCCAATTATAGTGGAATAGCGGCAATGATAATGGCTTTTCATCTGACTGGCAGATATATTGAGGCAAAAGCAAAAGGACGAGCATCTCAAGCGATAAAAAAATTACTAGAACTAGGAGCAAAAACGTCTCGTATTTTAGTTAATGGTCAGGAACAAGAAGTAGCAATAGAGCAAGTAAAAATCGATGACATTATGGTAGTGCGTCCAGGAGAAAAAATCCCTACTGATGGAGTGATTACTAAAGGCGAAAGTGCTATTGATGAATCTATGGCTACCGGAGAGTCTATGCCGGTTAATAAAAAAACCGGCGATGAAGTAATTGGCGCAACTATAAATCAACAGGGGTTATTGCAAATAAAAGCTACCAAAATCGGTAAAGATACTTTCCTTTCTCAAGTTATCAAAATGGTTGAAGAGTGTCAGGGATCAAA
>CAYFQQ010000084.1:0-3598 GCA_964345265.1 uncultured Coxiellaceae bacterium | reverse complement strand
CGCGAGAATGACTTTTTTGATAGTTATGCAAAGCCCCGCCATTTCACTAGTTATGTCTTTTTTATGTTCGTCGTATTAATAGCTGCATCCTGATAGATATTAATTTCTGGTGCTTCGAGAGTAATTGTTGTGCCGCTTAAATTTAAATTCCCGTTTTTAGTTACAGTTATACCTTTATCGCCATTACCTATAAACATATCTGCATTTCCTGATCCTTGTATAGAAAAATTTTTGTTGCTATGCAAATTTATATTATTTTTTACAGCCTGAATTTGTAAATCATTTTGTTCTACTTCTAAATCTAAATTTCCATCAGTTTCTAATTGCAAGTCATTATCAGTTTTGAAGTTGATATTATTATTTACAGTTTGTTGTAAAATGTTTCGGTTAGCTTTAATCAAAATATCGCGGCCAGATTTGTTTTCAATGTCACCGTTTTGAGTTAGTATTTGTTGATTGTTTTGTACTGAAACCAGGTGGTCTTTGCCAGCCTCAGTTATGAAATTGCCACCGGTGTTTATATTAATTGTCTTTCTAGCATATGCTTCTAATTTGCCTTGCTTACTTTCTAAATTAATTTTGTGTTGATCTTTTTGTGCATCTAGTTTAAGTTGGTTTAGATGATCATAAGTTGCGAATAGCACATATTGTTTACCCTCTAAATCTTCCATAGTTATTTCATTACCACCCCAAGTGCGAATCATATTTTGAGTGTAATTTTTTGACGTTACCGGTGACGGATGTTCAGGGGAACTGATGACTCCTAGGATTATTGGGTGGTTAATATCGCCTCCGATAAAGCCTAATGCGACTCGTGTTCCGTTACGTAATGGGAAATGCGTTCCTGAAGCAGATTGCACAGCCCTTATGGCATTACTAGCTGCACCCCTTTTAGTTTTGCTCTGGTCAAATGGTAAACGTAAATGATAACGTCCCTGTTCATCTAGATAAGCATATTCTCCACCATTGCTCTCTATTGTTGCTGGTATAATGTGATGAATTTGTGGAGTTTGTTGTACTGGAGTTCGATATGGAATTGAAGATTTTATGAGTAGTAATTTCGCCATATAGCTTTTAGGAGGGTTTTCTTTTTGTTCGGTTCCCATTTGAGTTGCGGCTGATTGATTAGCAGTTATTTTTATATCAATGATTCGGTAATCAGTGTTAAATTCTTTAATAGGGTGATCTGTTAATGTAAAACTTTGTCCTACTTGTAATCCACGGCAATCACTTTCTGCAATAGATGTATGCCGTTGCCAGTCAATCGCTTGTTGATAAATTTCCGCTCTGCGTTGGCCACTAGAAATATCTTGATAGTCACAGCCATAAATGTGTTGAATACCTTGCCCTATTAAATCTGTTTTATTTTGGCTGTTTACTTCGAGATTAACTTCTGGAGTTTGGTAATTGTATTGTTTTAATTTAATATCATTGGTTAATAATCGTATTTGTTCGTTAAACATATATATGCTTTCTTCAGGACGATCAGCGCCACTTTGTGAGTGATAACTTAAGTTTTGATCAGGAAATTTTGGTAAGTTATTTACATCGTCTGTAATTAAAAATGCTGCTTGATCACGTTTTTGGTCGAATATATAGAACAAACCTTCCTGGTTTAAGAGCCGATCTATAAAATCTAAATCGGTTTCATTTACTTGGATAGTAAATTCATGTTTCGGATATTTATAGTTCGATTTTATTTTATACGAATTCTTTAGCCAATCTGCTTCTTGTAGCACTTGTTCAATTATTTCGATTACTGACTGGTTTAAAAATACTCTGGCATTAGTACTTTGTTGCAATTTATGTAATGGTGATGCGAGAATAATCGAATATGCATGTTGAGTTTTGTCTTCATTCGCGCCTAAATAGCGCCATTTACTAATAACACCATGGATATATATTTTTTCAGGTCCCCAAATAATTTCTATATAGGCTGGTTTATTACTTAGTGATTGTTGCACTAGATAATATGCAGCTATTACTTCTATTTTAAGAATATAGTGTTTGGAAATGCCATAATTCTGGGTTGTAAAACTTTTTACTGAAAAAGTATTATTATCTAGCCCCGAAATTCGAAAATAAAATTGAGATTTATCAGCTTCGATGTGCTGCATTGTTTAAATCCTAACAATATTGGCAATCAGGATAAACAGTTAAAATGGATTTGCAATATCGTTGAAAATACTAGCTATATTCTATCTTGATGATTTCATATTCTATGGTACCGCTTGGGGTAATAACTTCTGCGATATCATTAACTTGTTTGCCAATTAATGCTCGAGCAATGGGAGAATTTATAGATACTTTAGCTGATTTCATATCTGCTTCGTCTTCTCCTACGATTTGATAACGTAATTCTTCGTCAGTATCGATATTTAGTAAATGTACGGTAGCTCCAAATACAATTTTATCTGTAGTAGTAATTTTAGTTGGATCGATAATTTGAGCATTAGTTAATTTTGCTTCAATGTCACGAATTCGTGCTTCCACTAAGCCTTGATGCTCTTTGGCAGCATGATATTCAGCATTCTCGCGAAGGTCACCGAGCTCTCGTGCAGCACCAATTGCCTTGGCAATTTTTGGGCGCTTAGCTTTTAAAGCTGCTAATTCTTGATGCAATAATTTTGCACCATTCGCGGTCATAGGTACTTCGTTCATTAGTTTTCTCGTACACACTTAAGGATTTGCTAAGGTTAATAGTTTATTATACTACTTATGAATGGAAAACTATACCGTGATATAGGTGAGATCAGCAATTTTCGTTTTGGCGCTGTCATTCCCGTGAAGGTGGGAACCCGGTTATTTTAGGCTTTCTAGATACCCGCTTTCGTGGGTATGACGTGAAATGGTACTTAAAATTGGTCGAAATTGGAATTGTTGCTAGATTTTTATAGATTATTTATTTTTAACTAAAGTAAAAAGGTGTAATGATGTTTCCAGCATTGACAGAACGAATTTTACCAGAGGAATTATGGAATGTCCTACATTTAAAAGATATAAGATTATATTTATCAAATTTACAACGTTATGGAATTAGTCCAATACATCATGCAGTAATATTAGGGACTCCTGACAGTATATGTACACTTCTTCAACAAGGTGCAGATCCTTTTCAAACATTAAGTTTTAGAATGAAGGGTCGTAGTGAAGAGTTTTTAGATGCTCTTGATTTGGCTTTAATATATGGGAAATTTGAGAATGCTGAATATCTGTTTAATAATGTAAAAGAATTTCAAAGTGATGAAGCTTTAAGTGTTTGCTATTATCATGTTATTACTAAGGGTGATAGGCTGTATCAAGTTTCAGCTATAAACTGGCTATTACAAAAAAGTGGGAATCCGAACATGCATCATTCAGATGATGTTTATAGGCCAGTACATACAGCGATTCAAGTAAGAAATAATATTGCTTTGAAAAGACTTTTAGAAGATACGCGATTTGAGTTATGTTTAAATGGTAATTATCACGAATTTCATGGTTACTTAACTCCATTTCAATTGGCTTTGCTATATGATAATCGGGATGCAGCAATATTACTTACCGAAAAATGTAATTTAGTAGATTTGGTTAATGCGAAGTCGAGTGAGGGAATAAA
>CAYFQQ010000083.1:0-3249 GCA_964345265.1 uncultured Coxiellaceae bacterium | reverse complement strand
CTGTATGGATTCTAAACCAAACTATCAAAAACACACCTAAACCTAAAGCAATAAGTTCTAAGGCAAAGGCAGCATCAGCGTGAAATACTAACATAATATTTCCTCCATTTTACTTACATGAAAATATAACAAATTACTTGTTAATTCCTATTTACCGTTTTTAACAGTAAGAATAAATATACAACTTTTTAAAATCATCGTCCAGTAGCTGTATGGATCGGATCAGTAGCTGCCTATGCTGTAATCACTGCAATATCAGTTTTTGCAGGAGCTTTTCTAAGCAAATACATAGCTCCATCGATTATAAAATACACATCAGCTACTTTATTTATAATAATTGGCATTTTGATATTTTTTGGAAAGATTTAGTATTTGCTCAAATAGTTATTGAATGGATAAAACATTAATTATAGCAATTCTGGCAATATCAAGCGGTAGCTGAATAATATTTCTCCTTTTAAGGTAAGCATTTTCTAGTTTGCAACTAAATTTATTCCATCCATAGGATGCTTGTTTTACAATGTCGTTATAATTTGTATGTTGTGGATTATTAGCTGGGGATGATTAGTAATCAGTAGGTCGGTGGTTCGACTCCACTCCTCGGCACCGATTAGGGGACTGTTAACAACCGTGAACGATAAACAAAAAATACTTAAAGAACGAATTATCGACGCTTTGAAAACTATTATAGATCCAGAAGTACCCGTTAACATTTATGATTTAGGGTTGATATATAACATTGAGATAGATGAAAATAATAACGTTCGTATCTTAATGACTCTTACCACACCTGGTTGTCCATTATTAGCATATTTCCCACAAAAAATTGAACAAACAATCAGCAATGTTAAAGGTGTAAATAATGTGCATGTTGAACTTATATGGGATCCGCCGTGGACAGCCGAACGGATGTCAGATACTGCAAGACAACAATTAGGAATAAAAAAAGAATAAAAACACGAAAAAACCTCTCTTGAAATAGTAATCGATTGTCATTTTAAGTATCATGGTAGTATAACGTAAAATATGTTACTGTGATCATTTAACAAGGAGATAAATTATGACAAATAGTTGTTGCTCATCTGAGAGTGAGTCAAAGTGCTGTATGATGGCAAAGTGCTTTAGCTATTGTAAATGGTGTCCTTTGATGCCAATAATATTCGGTGCTATTTTCTTGCTGCTTGGTTTTTTTCTGAGTGCAGAAGTAGTGAGAGTACTATGGATAATACTATCAGTGGTAATTATTTTAATGGGAATCTGCTGCTTTATTTGTATGTCAGTAATGTCTAAAAAGTGCAGCAAAGAAGAAAAACCTAACCCTTAATTCACTAGAGATAGCATAATTAAATGATCGGGATGATTCGTAATCAGTAGGTCGGTGGTTCGACTCCACTCCTTGGCATCAATTAGGAGTTAAATATGGAATTAAAGCAAAAAATATTAAATGTTATTAAACGATCAGGTATAGCAAGTTTTGCGACGATTACTGATGATGGTAATCCATGGGTTCGCTATGTTTCTATGACTGTATCGGATGATATGACAATTCGATTTTCAACATTTATAAATTCTCGAAAAGTTGCTCAGATCAAAAAAAATCCGGAAGTTCATTTGACTTGTGGTGTAACTAATTCCGAAAAGTGGCAGGATTATTTGCAGATACAAGGTACTGCAAATGTTTCTACTGACAAGGCAGAAAAAGAAGCATTTTGGAATGATGAGATAGCACAATTTTTTAAAGGACCGAATGATCCTGATTATGCTGTTGTTATTATTAAACCTTATAGAGTAGAGTATTGGAATATAGAGAAATGGCAACCACAAGTTTGGGAAGCTAAGAGATAAAAGACATATTATTTTTTCAAATCACTAACTGCCAAAACTTTTTCAGCTTGTTGTTTACGGAATTCGTGCAAAGCTTCCCGATATTTAGGATATTTGATACTGAGTATAGCTGCAGCAAATAGAGCTGCATTAATAGCTCCTGGTTTACCAATGGCAAGTGTTCCGACAGGTATCCCAGCTGGCATTTGAATGATTGAAAGTAAAGAATCCATCCCATTTAATGCCTGACTTTGCATTGGAACTCCCAAAACAGGCAAAACCGTTTTAGCTGCTATTACACCGGGTAAGTGTGCTGCACCGCCTGCAGCGGCGATAATAACTTCGAGGCCGCGTTGCTCAGCTGATTGCGCGTAGGAGGATACAACATCTGGAGTACGATGTGCAGAAAGTGCTTTAGCTTCATAAGGAATATTAAGTTTATCTAAAGTTAAGGCGGTATGTTCCATAATTGGCCAATCAGATTTTGACCCCATAATAATTCCAACTAATGTTTGCATGAAATTCTCCAGGTTAGTTTATTTTTGGTAAATTAACTTAAAAATAATATTAAAGCAATATCTTGTTATTGTTAATAAATGTACGTGTATCGTCGTGGATGGGCGTCAACATAAGGATTTAATTCTGTCATTCTGGCCATGGATTGGCCAGAATCCAGTAACAAGGATGTTTATTACATTGTACTACGCGTGGACTGGATCCCGCGGTCAAGCCGCGGGAAGACGAAAAGAGTTGCGGGAAGACGAAAAGAGTTGCGGGAAGACGGAAAGAATTGCAGTAATTAGAATTACTAGTTTTTCTTTTCAGACACAGGCTTTATTTTAGAAGCAAATATTGAGTACGTGGCTGGAATTACAAATAGAGTAAATAAGGTACCGATGCCTATTCCAAATATGATAACAAACCCCATTTGTGAGCGGCTGACAGCACCAGGTCCTGATGCCATGGCGAGTGGCAGTCCAGCAAGAATTATTGCAGAAGTAGTCATTAGAATCGGTCGCATTCGAGTAGCAGCACCTTCAATAATTGCGTCACGTAATGATAAACCGCGACGTTGTTGTTGATTGGCAAATTCCACGATTAGAATACCGTTCTTGGTAATTAAACCGATTAACGTTACTAAGCCAATTTCGGTATATATATTTAAGGTGCCATGGCAGATGTGGATTCCAAGTAAGGCTCCTGCAAAAGCAAGCGGTACCGTTAACATAATGATAAAAGGATCGCGAAAACTTTCAAATTGAGCTGCCAATACTAGATAAATAAAAATGAGAGCGAAAATAAATAATCCTACTATAGTACCTGCAGTTTGAATGTATTGCCGTGATTCATGCGCATAGTCAATGTGGATGTTTTGAGGCAATGTTTTCTTGGCCAAATTTGACAGATAAGATAAAGCAGTTCCGA
>CAYFQQ010000082.1:0-1525 GCA_964345265.1 uncultured Coxiellaceae bacterium | reverse complement strand
CAAACAAATATGATCTTTTTACATCCCTGTAGCCTGGATCCCGTCAATCCATGACGGGATGACAAAATTTAAATGCCAATGAAGTAGATTTAATTAACAAAATGAGAATTGCTGAATTTATTTAATAATGCTTTACACAAAGAGTCAAATAACTTATAGTTTCGTCTCAAATTTTCTTGATGGAGAAAAAATGCTAAGGAATCCAAATCCACCTGATCCATTATTCCGAGCAATTATGAGTGCAAATCTTGAAGCTGTAAGTGAATTATTAAATGGAGATGATATTGATATAGATTGTGAGGATGCTATGTTTCCTCCACTGTGTAGAGCCTCATTTTATAAACTCTATATGATTGTTGAAGAATTATTAAAAAAAGGAGCTAATCCTAACATCACTGAGGGAATTTGTGGTCAAACACCATTAATTACCGCATCACTCAGCGGCTATACTAAGATTGTTAATATTTTATTATTATATAATGCAGATATCAATATTCGAGACGACAGGGGAAATACTGCTTTAGTTTATGCAATACAAAAAAAGCATAAAAAAACTTACAATTTGCTCCTTTCTAAGGATGCAGAATTAACAGCTGTTGACATACTAAAAATTTTGGATTTTGCGAACTCAAAGCTAAAAAAAATGTTATTCACACGTCTTGAAAATAAATTATATGCTCAATCAAACGAAGATCCCAATTATATAAATAATCTTGCTGTTAAGGCTGCAGAAATCGGAAGCATTAGTGCCTGTCTTTACTTATTGGGGGAAGAAGAATTACCGATTCCAATTGTAAAACAAATGTTTATCACTGCCGCAAAAAACGGACATTTAAAAATTGTTGAGTATTTAAGCCAGTTATTACCAAAAGATTATAATTATAATACTTTCAATGAAGCAGCTATTCAATGTGTTATGAACAAGCATGTGCCTGTCTTTGTTTATTTACTAAATATAGGAGCAAAAATTGATAGACAAAAAACTGTAGTCATCAAAAAAATAAAAAAAATGTTTCCACAATGCAATACTAGTTCAGCTATTAAAGATGTCTATAAATTTTATAAAATAAAATTCATTGAAAATGATCCGGTGCACCAGACAACTTTAGAACAAATTTTATTGCTGTGCCAACCGCAAACTTATTCCTGCCAACTGCCAACTCATCCTCAAAGTTTCTTTACAAGACCAAGAAGACGTTCATTATCAGAGGCTAAAAGTTGTGGAGAAAGGCCTCGAACACGTTCATTTTAATTTGATATTCGACTCGGTAACAACTTTTTTCAATAATTCACCATCCTCACTGTCAAACCAGCATAGATCACGCCAATTACGTAACCATGTTAATTGGTGTTTAGCTAATTGTCTTGTAGCTATTATTGCTTTCTTTCGCATTTCATCATACGTTAGTTTCCCAGTTAAACATTGCCCAACTTGTCGATATCCACATGTACGCATAGACGGAAGATCGGGATATAAGTCACCGCGATCAAATAGTCGTTTAACTTCTTTAATAAATCCGTTTTG
>CAYFQQ010000081.1:0-2926 GCA_964345265.1 uncultured Coxiellaceae bacterium | reverse complement strand
AAATTTTAGTAAACGTTTGCAAAAAACATCATCGTTTTTGTTTAAAAAAGCAAGGTAACCATTAATTTTTTGTTCAAGTTCTTGAGTGCTCATTTTCTGCAAATCACTTTTAGTTATATCCTCTACATACTTCTGATACTCCCATTTCTCTTTTTCAAGCTTTCTTTGTACTCTTTTTTCTCTCTCACATTCTAGATTTTTTTCATTTATTTGTTGATTTATAATCATCATGCTAGATACAGGTTTTTGATAATCATCTCTTAACCCTGCATACAATAAGCCTGCGGCATCCTTTATTTTCCCATCTCTAAAATTACTAGAATTTTTTACCAATTGAATTTTAGAGAATATATAACCATCATCATACTTTTTTAACACTTCACTAACCCGTTTATTATTAAAGCCGAATCCCTTAAGTAACCTTATCGTCTCATCCCTTCCCTTCCCTACTACTTCTTTACACTTGTTAGAAATATCCTCCTCCTTGACCGTCATCTGCTTTTTACCACAACCATTATAATGAGCATTTACATCACTTAATTTACCACATCGCGAAATAAGAAAACGGATCTCAGAAACATTTCTATTATATCTTTTAAATTCAGGCGTTACTTGTATTGGTGAGATTTCACATATTTCCATTATTGCCTTTTGTAACACTCTGCGATTAAAATCTCTAAATATAGTATATTCCGTCTCCCGTACACCCATCAATTTTTTAAAGGTTGCCAAACTTATCCATGGGGTAGCATCTAGATTTTTAAATCGAATACAATTTTCATAAAGATTTAAACTATACACAGAACCAAATTTAGAAACAGTATTAATATCTATCTGACCATAGACCTCGGGTTTGTATAAAAGCTTTCTCATAAGCGGACTATAACTATAAGTCAAAGTAGCATCTTTTAAAATCGCAGATGCAAGCAATGAACTTGCTCTCCATTCACTGCTTATCTCCACATTATCAGAGCTCAATATAGCCCATTCAATAGGAGTTGTAATCAACTCTAATAAAGCACTACGGATAGCTTTATAATCCCTACTATAAAACCTTACTAAAGCACAAAATTCTTTTACACTTATTTCATAAGTATCATATTTAGGTAAATCTCTATAGGCATTAAATAGAAGAACATTTGCTATTTTTCCTGTTAACAGCCGATTATATCCAGTGCAGTGAATAGCATTCACATGCTTTCGCAAAATCAAATTTTTTTGTTCGTCTCCTTTATCCATTTACAGATGCTCCAATTCAGCACGCAAACGTCACATTGTGCACGTAGTTGTCACACAATTTGCACGTAAACGTCACATACCAACACATAAATGTCACATTTAACACGTAAATGTCACACACATCCAAAATTTCTATCTATTTATCAACAAGATGCTATAAGTTAAATAGTAATAAATATTATTAAACTTTCAACAAACACCTTATCAATTTCAAACCCATAACATCAACAACTCGAAACAAATTAATAACATACTTTATTTACACAACAATTGCAAGATTGTTGTAATCTTGATATTATAATAATAATTAAATTAATAGGAACATCATCAAATGACTATTCCAACAATAGTAGTTGCTTCTCATAAAGGAGGAGTGGGAAAAACAAAGCACTGCATTATTATTGCAGAGAGTTTTAGCTATCTTAAAAATAAAAAAGGTTTAGGAATTGAACTGGATGGTCAAGGTAATTTCAGTATGCGCTTTATAAAAATGGAACTTGAACCAACATTACGTGATGGTCGTAGACCTTATATCCACCCAGCCTATAGTGCAGATGATCCAGAATGGGCACAGCGGAATTCCATTGCGAATATATACATAGGACATGAAGTTGATCCTTATCCTACGCCCTTAAAAAACTTTGAAATATCGCCAGCTTATGCGTCTAAATTTTTAGAGATTGAAGCTGTTCCAAGGAGAGAACAAATAGAGAAAATAGAAAAAAGGCTAGCAGCATTTATCAATTTACCTGAACTTCAGGCAGCATATGATTATATAATTATTGACACCGCACCTAGTACGGGTCCTTTAACCGTATCCGCATTACAAGCAGCAACGCATTTACTTATACCAACTGAAATGGAACCGTACGCAATATCCGGTGTTTATGGTATGATGCAATTATGGAAACAAGAAAATCAGAGGAGGTCACCTATGAATCAATTAAAATTGCTTGGTATCTTTCCTAACAAAGTTGAAAATACAATTTTGCATAACAGTTTGTTAAAAAGCTTAAAAGATAATAAAGGATTAGCATCTTACGTTGCACCTAACTTCTTAAAAAAACGTATTATATATGCTGAGAAAGATGCTGATACAGCAAATCCACGTACTATTTTTGAGCTGCCTAATGAACATGTAGCAAGACAGGAAGCTATCGCGGTTACAGAGTATATTTATAGCAAGGTGTTTGAAAATGATTAGAAAGAAATCTTTTAGTATCAGCAGGGAATTAGATACAGCGTTTAATGAGACTATTCAAGCTGTTGATTTTTATTCTCAAATAGGCAGATTAGAAATAATCCCTCTTGAAAAAGTTGAAGTAGATCCTTGTAATCCAAGAGATTTATGCCTTTCTTCTCAGCAGGCACAACAGATAAGAGAAAAAACACATGGACAGTTAAATAATATAACTTGTGATCAAGTTCTTTCTATTATTTGTGAGGCTGCAGATGATAAAAAGAAAGATGAAATAGATAACTTATTATCATTGAGTAGAAGTATTCAAGAGCAGGGTATTTTAAACCCTATTATAGTATATTCATTTGGAGACAAATATCGAATTGCTGCAGGAGAAAGACGTTATATATCTTCAATCTTAGCTGGTATGGAGACAATACAAGCAAGGATATCAGAAGAGAAACCACATGAAGTAATGTTGCGTAAAATTCAATGGGCAGAAAATAT
>CAYFQQ010000080.1:0-16089 GCA_964345265.1 uncultured Coxiellaceae bacterium | reverse complement strand
CAAACAAATATGATCTTTTTACATCCCTGTAGCCTGGATCCCGTCAATCCATGACGGGATGACAAAATTTAAATGCCAATGAAGTAGATTTAATTAACAAAATGAGAATTGCTGAATTTCAATCTAACTCAGTGATTTTTTTTGGATTTTGCGCTATAATATATAATATATTTAACTAATTGATTCAGAGGATAAATAAAGTTTATGGTCGAAGAAGCAGCTGAAATAATAAGATTACGTAACGAATTTTACCGCGATAATTACCGTCGAGTAATGTTGGCGTTGTTAATTATGATAGTAATCAACGTTGCCCTAGTCGGTGTTGTTTATTACCAACTTACACACCGTCCTACTCCACAATATTTTGCTACGACTAGCGACGGTAAAATCATGAAACTCCAGCCATTGAACCAGCCGGTTATTGCCCCATCTGTATTACTACAATGGGCAAATAGAGCTGCTGTTGCGGCGTATTCTTACAACTTTGTGAATTACAGACAGGCATTACAGGGCTTACAAAACAAATTCACTCCAGATGGATGGAAAAATTTTGAGAAAGCATTAAAAGCATCCAGAATGCTCGAAACGGTAATTGCAAAAAAACTAGTAGTTTCTGCAGTTGCCACTGGAGCTCCAGTAATTTTAGATCAAGGTGTCATTGGCGGATATTACGTTTGGAAAGTAAATATGCCTTTACTAGTTACTTATGAAAGCCCAAGCGAACTTACTCAACATCCAATGGTAGTAACCATGATAGTTAGCCGAGTATCACCAATTAATTTTCCAGATGGAATTGCAATCGTAAGTTTTGTTGCTGCAGAAAGTAGACTTTCCACAGGATAATTCTTAATATATAAGGAAGGAGTATTGAAGGAATTATGAAAAAATTAAAATTAATCTTTATTTTAGTAATGATCTTATCGGGCTATTTCTCAATATATGCCTTCGCGCAAGAAGATGAACAGCAAGTAACCCAGCCTGCACTTCAACAAGATGAGCAGGATCAAGCGCAACCGGGTGATATCTCTGATCAAGCATTTGCAGGAGTCGTCAGTAAACAATTGCCAATGACATCTGAACAAATTGCTAAATTGCGCGAAGCCTTTGAAGTGGCACGGCGTGCTGCTGCAACTCCAGCTGAGATTCCAGCTAAACCTACAACTAGCAGTATTTCGGTTAACTTATCACCTAGAGCAGTACCCCCGGTAATACGTTTAGGAGCTGGATATATTTCTTCACTAGTATTTATAGATTCTACTGGACAGGCATGGCCTATTAGAGCCTATAGTGTTGGCGACCCAACTTCTTTCGATATTCAGTGGGACAAGAAAAGTAATACGCTGTTAGTTCAGGCTAGTGCTTTCTTCAAGCGCAGTAATTTAGCCGTTCTCCTAGACGGATTAGATACTCCAGTAATGTTAACTTTATTAGCTGGACAAGGTGCTGTTGACTACAGAGTAGACTTAAGAATTCCAGGCGCAGGACCAAATGCTATTTATACCAAACAATATTTACCTAGTACTGCAGATCCTATTCTATTGGACGTATTAAACGGCGTTCCTCCAAAAGATGCAAAAACGCTAAAAGTATTAGGTGATAGAGATTCACAAGCTTGGATTTTAAACAACAAACTTTATTTAAGGACTCCTCTGGATATTATTTCTCCAGCCTGGCAATCTATAATGACCAGTGTAGATGGTACCCACGCATATGAACTGCAACCAACCGCAGTAATACTAGCATTGCGTCACGGTAGAGATAGGGAATTAAAACTAATTATTGAAGGATTAGAGTAACATGGTAGAAAAAATGAAAAAAATGCCCAAAGGGCTTGCTGACACCAAAACTCGAAGTGTACTTATCATCATCATAACCATTTTAATAGTAGCTGTTATCATTGGTTACATAAGTTATAGGCGTGCTACTAAAGAAGAGGTTGAAGTTGTCACTGAGATCGCTAGACCACCAGAAATTCGAGCTATTCCTGGAGTTGGAGTTCCACCCACTAGAGAATACATAAGATTACAGCAACAAAAGGCTAGAGAAGAAGCAGAAAGAGCGTTACGTGAAAAAGGTGTAGCACTGCCAACACCAATACGTCCAACTTATATTGGTGACGAACGATTTCTCATCCCGACTGCTAAACCTGGAGAACCACCAATTCCAGGTTGCAGTGTCGAAGAATTACGACGCGCTAGAAAAGCTGGAGTTTCAGCTTTTGAGCTTAGATGTCGTGGTTGTGATGCAGCAGCATTAAAAGCAGCAGGATATACAGCCGGTGAATTAAGAGACGCCGGGTTTACTGCTAAACAACTTAAAGACGCTGGATTTACTGCAGCACAATTAAAAGCTGCTGGATTCAGCGCAGAAGATCTTAAAGATGCAGGTTTCACCGCACAAGAATTAAAAGATGCAGGCTTCAATGCTCAAGAATTGAAAGCAGCAGGTTTTAGCGATGCTGATCTGCAAGCAGCCGGATTTAGTGCCGCAGAGATAGCTCAAAAAGCTGAAGATAAAAATTGTACTCCTGATGCTTTAAGTAAAGCACGAGCTCAGGGAATTTCGGCTGCTGAACTTAAATACTGTGGTGCCGCTGCCTTGAAGGCAGCTGGTTATACTGCTAAAGAACTTAAAGATGCAGGATTTAGCGCAGGTGAGCTAAGAGATGCTGGATTTAGTGCACAGGACCTCAAAGACGCAGGCTTTACAGCTGAACAACTTAAAGACGCTGGGTTTAGTGCAGACGATCTAAGAAATGCTGGGTTTAGTGCTAAAGACCTCAAAAATGCAGGTTTTACTGACGGTGATTTAATTCGAGCTGGTTACAGCGCAGCAGAAATTACTCCTGAAAAACCACTTCCTGAAGTTGCTGTTAAACCCCCTATTGTAGTACCACCTGTGATACCACCATCATTAGTAACATTAGCTCCAACACCAGAGGCCGGTATACAAACAGAATTGGCAAAGATCCGTGAACAACAAGCTGCTCAACTATCAAAACAAGAGTGGGAAGACAAAATGCGCGAGTTACAACAAGATATGCAAGCTCAAGCCAGTGATTTATTTACTTCGTGGACACCACTACCTAAACAAGAATACGTCGAAGGAGTAACTGATAAAAACGCTAAAGAGGTGACTGCTGCAACCAAAACTCAAGCTATTCCCGGACAGCAACCCGCAGTTAGCGGTAAAATCATGAAAGCAGGTTCAATAATTTTTGCTGTTCTAAATACCGGCATCAACAGCGATGAACCAGGTCCTATTATGGCAACAGTTACCGAGGGTAAACTTAAGGGCTCAAAAGTATTAGGGGAATTCAAACGAGTAGAAAAAAAAGTTGTGCTACAATTTTCTGTGATGAGTGTACCCAGTTTAGAACACTCTCTAACTATCAACGCATATGGAATAGACCCAGAAATAGGCAGAATAGCAATGGCTTCAAGTGTTGATAACCATTACATGTATAGATATGGCTCATACTTTGCGTCTTCTTTCATAGGCGGATTAGGTAGTGCGATTCAAAATTCAAAATCTACAGTTACCACAAATGTATGGGGAGGAACTACGCAACAGTTTTCCGACTTGAGCGTCACCGAGAAGATTTTTTCAGCACTAGGTGAAGTAGGTCAAAAATTTAGCGATGTGCTAAAAAAAGACATCGATATGCCACCAACAATTAGAGTAAAAACTGGTAGCGGTATCGGCCTATTATTAATGTCAGATCTAACAATTCCACAAGGATAATAAAATGGTAGAAACAAATAATTATTATTCTCAAGGTCAGGAAGAAGAATATAAATTAAAAGAAGAATATGGTGCGGAACCCACAGCACCAAAACCTAAAGAACCAGAACAGCCTCGAGGCCCGGAGTTTAGGAAACGAATTCCTAAAATAAAATTTCCAATTAACAGAAAACTGGTTATTGTTATAGGAATTATTATTGCTTTATTCATCATTTATCAGTTCATCGCACCTAAACCTACCAAAGAATTAGCTCCAAGTCCGGAAGACTTTCAAACTTCTGTAACCCAGCAATTATTCGAATTAACTCAAAAATTTAATCAAAATAGTGCTAAAATTAGAAACATAGAGGATGAGTTGAATAGAATACAGTCGCTTGCATCTAAAACAGACGAAGTTGTAAATAATTTAAACAGGGTCGTGAGTGAGTTATCAAAAAATGTTCAACAGCTCACATTAGAGCGAAAAGCTGTTGCTAAAGTTAAGAAGATTAAACCTAAGATAACTTACCACGTTAGGGCTATAGTGCCAGGCCGAGCTTGGCTGGAAGCTGAAGATGGTACGACAGTAACAGTAAGACCAGGAAGTAAACTTAATAATTATGGCACAGTTACCAAAATAGATGCACATGAAGGCACAGTAAGAACTGATTTAGGATTTGTAATTAAGCATGGGGTAAATGATATTTAAAAGTTATGAAAATTAATAAAAGATTGGTATCTATATTCATATTATTCACATTAGTCACATTAGCTGGTTGTAGCAGAGTTCAATTACCGAGTGGTGGTATTCAGGCAATGCTTCAAAATTTAGCTGATAATTGTGAACCATTAATAAAATTAGCCGTGGCTTCTGCATATCTACTTGGTTTTGGATGTATCGTTACTGCTCTATATAAATTAAGAGCTTATGGAGAAGTACGAACTATGATGCCATCAAATGCCCAGATGGCAGGTCCAGCACTAAAATTCATGATCGGAGTCGCACTATTATTTTTACCCACCATCGTTAACATTTCAGTATATTCATTGTGGCATGACCATATTTTGGAATATCCTGGAGGCAGTGATTGGAGCGCCTCAATAGAAGCAGCTATTTTTACTGTGATTAAGCTATTCGGAGTCATAGCTGTAGTTCGCGGTTTACTGCTCATGGCTAGATCATCAAACCAAGGAACTCAACCCGGCACTTTTTCTAAAGGTCTGGTACATTTAGTTGGCGGTATCATGGCAATAAATATTTGGGGAACATTAACAGCCATTGGTACAACTTTTGGAATAAAAATTATTTAAATGTGCTAAAATAAAAGAAATAAGTTATAAACTTAGGAGAGGATAAATAATGAAAGTAATGATACGTAAAATCAACTGGGTCTCATTAGCAAAAGCTGGTTTGTTTTTGCTAATAGCAGCTGCTTGTTTTTATGCAGGACATGCTCTTGCTGACGACAATACTGGACTTGGACAAATTGCTGGCAATATAACAGGATCTTTTGAAGACATTGGTAAGCTTATGGTTGCAGTCGCATACATAGCTGGCTTCGGTTTTGTTATTGCTGGTATTTTTAAGTTCAAACAGCATAAAGATAACCCAACTCAAATTCCTATGGGAACTCCAATTGCCATGGTATTAATTGGGATTGCTTTAATCTTTATGCCAACGTTAGTTTCGTCTTCAAAACAAACAGCGTTTAAAGGTATGAATCCGGTAGCAGGAGGCTTCAAAGGATCCGGTGCAGATCAGATGAAATAATGGATAAATTATTGAAAAATGTTGCACCATATTCAATTATCAGCCACATCAGGAATGTGGCGATTGTTTGCGATCAGGAAGGCGGATCCCGCCTTCCTTGATTTCGCTAATAAGATATTAGAGCGCGATAAGTACACTTGTCAGTTTTGTGGATTCCAAGCGAAACAACATCAAGAAATAGTAAATCTAGACCATAATTATCTTAATAACAAAGTTACTAATTTAGTTACTGCGTGCTGCTTCTGCACTCAATGCTTCTTTTTGGAAGCTGTGGGCAAAAATGAATATGGCGGTGGCACTTTGATTTATCTACCAGAAATAAGTCAAAATGAACTCAATGGTTTATGCCATGTGCTATTTTGCGCAATAGCAAATGCAACCGGTTACCAAACAGAAGCTCAGAATATTTATAGAACTTTAAAATCTCGTTCCAAAATTGTGGAACAAAATTTAGGTGAAGGTATGCATAATCCAAATCTATTAGGAGAAATGCTAATTGATAGCCACATCAAAGATCGTGAAAAAACTTGTAATGAAATATTAAAAGATTTACGTTTATTACCTTCCCATGAAAAATTCAGCGAACAAATTAAAACTTGGGCATCTGCTGCCTTAGAAGAACTATCTGATCAAGGACATTAAATGAAATTTTTAGAAACCATAATTGATGCGAAAGATGCTTTTTTAGCGTGGTTTGATACTGCACTTAAAAAAACCACTGAATCTTATTGCGAACTACAAACCGCTGATAGTCCAACTGTTTTAGTTGCTAATGACGGATCGTTAGTTTCTATTCTTCAAGTAAGTGGTGTTAAACAATTAATCGGTACGGAAGAATTTGCTACAATTCAAAATGGACTGTTACACAATTTACAAACCACAATGTCTAGACCCGGGCATGCGATGCAGGTCTATTTTAGTTACAACAAAGACGAAATCAGTAATGAAATCGCCCACATTTTGCATTCGGCACAAGACACTTCAAAACGTTTACAATTAGATTTAGATGATTTATTTTCTGAACGGATTAATTATCTTTCTAAGTATTGTGCCCATGAAGAATTGCACATAGCACTGTGGACTCGTCCTAGCGCTCTAACCAAAGAGCAATATAAACGTTCTCTAAAAGATAAACAAAAGTTAATTAAAGAGAAAAAAATTCCACCATTTCGGTTTACTCAAAACCTGCTCGCTGCAATTCCAGAGTTACGTGATGAACACGATTCGTTTGTACGTTCAGCAGTTAATGAAATGAATGCCTTAGGCATAGTAACCAGGCTATTAGAAGCACATGAAGCTTTATATCAGGTAAGGCGCAGCATAGATCCGGAGTTCACCGACGTATCATGGCGGCCATTATTGCCTGGTGATAAAATCACCATAAAAGAAGCCAAGAAATTAACTGGTGATATATCAGACGTTCTGTGGCCATCACTAACTAGACAATTATTTCCAAGAGACGGATATAATTTAAACTTACGGACTGCAAGATTAGGTGATCGCATATACGCTTGTGTATTCATTGATCTATTCCCTAAAGAAATTCAGAAATTTATTAGCTTGTTTAACCAGATACTGCCAACTGGAATTCCATGGCGAATTTCATTTCTAGTTGAAAGCGCTGGGCTTTCCTCATTAAGGTTAAAATCAGCACTCACATCAGTTATGAGCTGGAGTTCTGCACAAAATCGCTTAATCAACGACGCTACCAACTTACTGAGATATATCGATCTAAATACAGATGACGCAGTGGTAAAACTACGAGTAGCTGCCAGTACTTGGGCGCCAGAAGGTGACATCCGACTATTGCGGACTCGTGTTTCACAATTAGCAAAAGCTATCGAAGCTTGGGGATCTTGTGATGTATCAGAAGTATCAGGCGATACTTTTGCTGGAGTAGCTTCAACCATGCTAGGAGTAACATGCTCAAGTATTGCCCCTGCCTCAGTTGCTCCATTATCAGATGTGCTTTACATGTTACCTTTATTTAGGCCTTCGTCACCATGGACACATGGCGCCATACTATTCCGATCCCCTGACGGTAAACTATGGCCATATCAGCCAGGTTCCAGACAACAAACTACATGGATCGATTTATTTTACGCACGACCTGGTTCCGGCAAGTCAGTTTTATCCAATGCTATTAACCTTGCACTGTGCCTATCAAGTGGCATTCAACGCTTGCCACGCATTGCGATTATTGATATCGGACCATCTAGTAGCGGATTAATATCCTTATTACAAGAAGCCCTACCCTATGAAAGTAAACATCTTGCTGCTTATCATCGTTTACGTATGACTCCAGAATTCTCGATTAATCCATTTGATACTCAATTAGGTGCTCGCCGTCCAACCCCGCAAGAAAGGAGTTTTTTGGTTAACTTTATTACTTTATTGGCTACACCAATAGGTACTGACAAACCTTACGACGGCATTTCTGACATGGCGGGTTTAATTATAGATGAGCTGTATAAGCAAACAGCAGATGAGGGCAAACCAAATATTTACACTCCGGGTGCAGAAGAAATTATCGATGGCATTTTAGAAGAAATCGGATTCGTAGTTGATTCAAAAACAACGTGGTGGGAAGTAACTGATGCTCTATTCGTGGCAGGCTTTGCACATCAAGCTTCTTTAGCACAACGCCATGCAATACCACTTCTAGCTGACGCGGCTTCTATTTGCCGATCTCCAGCAGTCGAAGATTTATACGGCAAAATTACCGTGCCTACTGGGGAGACTTTAGTTAATGCATTCGCAAGAATGATATCTGCAGCAGTTCGTGAATATCCGATACTATCAAAAGCTACTCGTTTTGATTTAGGTGAAGCTCGAGTTGTAGCATTAGATCTGGATGAAGTAGCAAAGAGCGGTGGAGATGCAGCAAACCGCCAGACTGCAATTATGTACATGCTAGCCCGCTACGTACTGGCACGGCACTATTATCTCACCGAAGAAAATCTAGCCGATGTGCCTAAGACTTATCGCAGCTATCATGAAAAAAGAATTGCAGAGCTCAGAGAAGATCCGAAACGCATTGTATTTGACGAATTCCATCGCACAGCCCACACTAGCGCGGTACGCGACCAGGTAATTGTTGATATGCGCGAAGGCCGTAAGTGGAATGTACAAATTGCCTTAATTTCGCAATCCATCGAAGACTTTGATGCAGTAATGATTGAGTTTGCCACATCGATTTTCATAATGGACGCAGGTCCTGAACAAGCCATTCGTAAAACCACTAAGACTTTTGGCCTATCGGAAACTGCACAATATGCCTTACGTAATTATGTCCATGGACCACGTGAAGGCGGTGCCACTTTCTTAGCGCAATTCGCTACTAAAGAAGGTATGAATACTCAGTTATTAACTATCACCTTAGGTCCGATAGAACTATGGGCACTATCAACAACTGTAGAAGATGTTAATATTCGTAATCAGTTATACCGCAAGATCGGCCCAACTGAAACAAGACGCGTATTGGCAACTCTGTTCCCATCAGGAACTGCTACTAAATATATTGCTGATAAATTAGCAACTCTTAAAAAAGAAACCGGCTTTATTGATGAAGACATGAAACTCGGAGCAATAGATCAGCTAATTAAAGATATTATGGAAAATTATTCCAAGAATCCCAATTTTCGTTATTTAACTTAATCTATTACCAATTTCATGGACGAAAATTTGTATCACAACTTTGTAATGTTGCTTCATCACGATTTAGCGTATTTAAAACTATGTCTCGATATTCCAGTACGTAAGTATCATCTGGACAAATTTCCAAACTCTTATTAAGACACTCTAAAGCTTCTTCATGGCTACCTAGTTTATGCAAAACACATCCTCGGATACATAGTACCTTAGCAGCAGTAACATTATCCTGACAAATTTCCAAACTTTTATTAAAATTTTCCAAGGCTTCTTCATAGCGATATAAAAAAGATAGAGCGGTCCCTTTAAGAACCAGCGCTCTTGTATCCTGATAATACAGCTTTAACATTTCATCACAAATTTGTAAGACTTCTTCAAAGCGACCTAGCATATACTGAGTGCAAGCTAGTTTATACATATTGTCCACCCAAAACCTACGTAAGGGATCAAAATACTCATCACTAACCCACCACAAATTATTAGCAGCAACATCGTATTCCCGCTCTAAGTCTTTTTTACTAATCCGCAACATTTTCAACTTTTTTTCATTGCGGATCACTGCTTGTACTATAGTTTCCTCTTGCTTCTTTATGACATTAGGATATAGTGAACTAATAACATCATCACAGATCCGTTTAAGAAATTTGCTTGTTGACCTTGCTTGCAGCAAATCCTGTAGAGGCATGTTCTTGAAAACTTCAATTAAAATTTCTCTGGGAAGGACATCAAGCGTGCAAGGACAAATTAGTCTATATATAAGTGCCTGTTTCTCATAAGGAAGATTTGATTGTCTTGTTAAATAAGATTCAAATGACTCTAATTGCCCACAACCGCTAAGATAATTTTTAAATTCGTCAAAAGAAATATCTTGTTCATTTATATTAATTTGTTTCGATAATTCTTTATATTTCATATCAACAAATTGACGTAATAATTGCACATAGAAATCATCATCTTGTCTTGCGAAAAAAAATCGGAATTCTTGTAACCAGCCCGATTTTTTTGTTTTATTATCATATTCACTTGATAAATTATATAACTGGTTTAAATACATTACTTTTCTCCAATTAGCTAAACATTTAATCAATAGTAATTCTAAACTAAGAACCTTAAAGTATCATTAAGGGCATCTCTAGAAATCAAAAAAAATGTCATCCTTGCGAAAGCGAGGATCCAGAAAATCATTGCAAATACTGGATTCCCGCGTTCGCAGGAATGACTAAAAAAATGGTTATTAGCATACAACTCGGAGCAATAGATCAATTAATTAAGGATATTATGGAGAATTACTCCAAGAATCCAAACTTTCGTTATTTAACATAATCAATTACCAACTTCATGGACGAAAACTTGTATCACAACTTTGTGAGGCTTCTTCATCACGGCCTAGGGCACGTAGAACGAGTTCTCGACTATGCCGCACATCAGCGTCATCTGGATCAATCTCAAAGCATTCATTAAAACATTGTAAGGCTTCTTCATTGCGACCTAGACCAAATAAAACCAGTCCTCGACCATGCAGCGTATCGGTATTATTTGGACGAATCTCTAAACTTTTATTATAACTTTCTAAGGCTTCTTTGAAACAATCTAGCCTATACAGAGTTACCCCTCGATTATTCAACACAGTGGCATCATTTGGACGAATCTCTAAACTTTTATCATAACTTTCTAAAGTTTTTTTTAATTCTAACTTATATTTCTCTATTTTCATCGTTTATCTCCAATTAAGTTAAACATTTAATCATATCCGTAATTCTAACCCGGAACCTTAACAACCTTCAGCACCACATGTAAAATAATTACATGCTCAAAGACAGTACTTACAAATGGCCATTTGTTTTTGCACTACTTATGCATGGTATATTATTCTGCTTCTTATTCATAGAATTTACCACTCACCACAATTATACTGAAACCAATAAACCACAGGTGAACATTATTAAAGCGACTGCAGTCGATCAGGCTCAGATCAAAAAGCAAATAGCAGATATCAAAGCAGAACGAGAACATAAGCACCAAAAAGAATTAGCCCGAATTCGCCGTGAACAAGAAGTAAAGCTTGCAAAGATACGACATGAAAAGGCATTACAAAAACAAAAGGAATTGGCGCAATTAAAAAAACGCCAACAACAAGAACAACGTAGGAAAAACTTGTTGGTCTTAAAACAGCAAAAACTCAAATTAGAAAAGAAAACTAAACGCCGAGAGGAAATTCAAAAAGCAATGCAGCAACAGATAGCTGAGGAGCAACAACAAATGGCTGAACATGATAGGCGAGTACAGGCAGAAATAGATAAATATAAAGCATTAATTATTCAAACTATTTCACAGCATTGGATCGTGCCTAGCGACATTGCAAAAAATATATCATGTCAATTGATAGTCAATGTAGCCCCAGGAGGTGAGATATTAAGTGTAAATCTGGTACGCAGTAGTGGCAATTCGATATTAGACCGTTCCGCTAGAAGTGCGGTGCTAAAGTCTTCGCCGTTACCGGTACCAAAAAATGCAGAGTTATTTGACAATTTTCGTCAACTCATGTTAACTGTACGTCCTGAGGGGATTGAGGGTTAAATAAGTATGGCAAAGTTATTAAAGTTCATCTTCATCTTACTATTTCCGGTAAATATTTATGCAATGTTGAATCTTGAATTAACTCAAGGCGTCGACAAGGCTATACCTATTGGCATAGTGTCTTTTTCAGAACATAATGATATTGCTGATATCATCAGTTCAGATTTGCAAAACAGCGGCCATTTCCGAGTGGTAAATATTGATGCACCACAACAATCTTCATATAGAGTACAAGCCGTTAATTACGCATATTGGGCGCAGCAAAAAATAGATAACGTAGTAATCGGCAATACTAAGATTATTGGTAATAAATATAAAATCACTTTTAAGTTAATAGATGTATACGGTAAATCAATTCTACTAGATAAAGAATATACAATTCCCAAAAAACAATTACGAGCTTTAGCTCACCACATTAGTGACTCAATCTATCAACAACTCACTGGTATACGTGGAATATTTTCCACTAAGATCGCTTATGTGCTAGTGCAACGTGATCCAAATAAACCGACTAAATACAGTTTAATAGTATCTGATGCTGACGGTTATAATTCGCAAAACCTATTAGTTTCTTCAGAACCAATTATGTCTCCAACTTGG
This sequence comes from uncultured Coxiellaceae bacterium, assembly GCA_964345265.1. GTDB lineage: Bacteria > Pseudomonadota > Gammaproteobacteria > UBA9339 > UBA9339 > CAYFQQ01. The sequence goes on along the minus strand of CAYFQQ010000080.1, from coordinate 3,767 downwards.
TCCCCTGATGGGAAAAATATTGCTTATGTGTCTTTCGAAAATAAACGAGCAGCCATTTATTCACAAAATATTGCCAATGGCCAACGCAAAATTATTACCAAATATCCTGGAATTAACGGTGCTCCAGATTGGTCACCTGATGGTAAAAAATTGGCAGTAGTATTAACTAAAACTAGTTATCCCAAAATTTATATTTTAGACTTTGCAACTAATAAACTACAACCAGTAACCTTCGGTATGTTCTCAGATACTGAACCCAATTGGTCGCCTGATGGGCAATCAATAATATTTACCTCAGATCGCGGCGGAGCACCACAAATTTACCAACTTGATATCCAAACTGGAGAAATACAACGACTTACTTACCAAGGAGATTACAACGCTACAGCCTCGTTTACACCGAACGGTAAAGGTATCGTAATGTTAAACCGAAATAATGGTATGTTTAATATCGTATTACAAGATTTGGCAACAGGTGAAGTAAACATATTAACCGACTTCGGAATGAATGAGTCACCTTGTATTGCACCAAATGGTAGCATGATTGCATATGCAACACATTATGGCGGTCGCGGTGTTTTAAGTGAAGTATCGAGCGATGGGAAAGTAAAATTACGATTACCATCACAACAGGGGGATGTACAAGAACCAGCATGGTCACCATTTCTAGATTAGGAGAAAAACAAATGCAAAAATTATTACTATTATCAAAAATTTTTCTTTTAGGTATTAGCATTTTATTACTAGCTGCATGTAGCACTTTAAAGCATGTAACGTCAGCTACCAACTCTGGAGTCGGTAGCGAAGCTTATACAAGTGGTATCGGTTCCCCTGCAGAATTTAGTGACACTGATATAAATGCCAACAGATTACGAGCACCATATGATCAGGTTTATTACTTTGACTTTGATAAATATGATGTTCATCAAGGAGACATTGCTTCTATACGAGTCCAATCTGACTATCTAATTGCTCATCCTAATGCCAGAGTACGTATAGAAGGCAATACCGACGAACGTGGAAGCCGAGAATACAACATTACTCTCGGATGGCGACGGGCAAAAGCAGTAGTTGCTATAATAGAACAACAAGGTGTATCTCCAAAACAGATTGTAATGCTTAGTTACGGGAAAGAAAAACCAGTAGCACTCGGACATGACGAAGATTCTTACAGACTTAATCGTCGAGTCAACTTAGTTTATGAGGCAAAATAATCATGCAAAGAAGTAAACTTATTCTCGCCTTACCAATTATCGGGTTTATATCTCTTGCATTTGGCGATGAAATACCAATAGAAGATTTTTCTATGCCAATACAACATCAAACTCAGCAACAACCATCTTTAGAACAGCGAGTCAACCGTTCAGAACAACAAATTCAAAATTACACTCAAATGAACTTGCCAGCAAAGATTGACGATTTACAACAACAAATACAACAATTACGCGGCGAATTAGAAACAGAGGAACACAATGTTCAACTTCTGAACGAAACCATGCACAATTTTTATCAAGATTTATATCAGCGTATTAATGCGATTAATCAGCCCTCTACGCCACCTGTAACTACAACTTCCTCAGAAAATAAAATTAACTCAAATATTAATAAACAAGAACAAGCTTACAAAACAGCTTTTAATTTATTAAGCAAAAAAAAATACGATGATGCAGTAATGAAAATGCAAGAATACTTGACTGACTATCCGAACGGCAAATATGCAGTTAACGCACACTATTGGTTAGGTGAGATATATCATTTACAATCACAATTAAAAAAATCTATTAATGAATTTCAGATCGTTATAAATCGATATCCAAAATCAGCAAAAGTTCCGGATGCTATGCTAAAATTAGGAATAATCTATAGCTCAGAGGGTGATTACCATAAATCACATCGGGAATTTCAACAAATTAAAGCAAAATTTCCAAATAGCCCAGCAGCGCATTTAATGGAACATAAAAAGCATAACACCGGTTAACATGGTTGCCATTTTTACGCAAAGCTGTATTATGCATCTGACTATAAACGGGCCGTTAGCTCAGTTGGTAGAGCAGCGGACTTTTAATCCGTTGGTCGAGCGTTCGAGTCGCTCACGGCCCACCAAAGTTTCAGGTACAATACAATATCATGACTATTGAAATATTGTAAAAACCATCAAAACATTAATGTTAAAATAGGAATTTAAGCAAAAAATAATATGGTCAAGTATACTAATTTTCAATTCAAACATGTAGAAACTGACTACTCGTGGTCTTTTTCTAACAAAACCAGAAAAGATACTACTTATCTTACTCACGGGTATCATCGTTACCCTGCAAAATTTATTCCTCAAATAGTCTCAAGACTAATTGAAAAATACACAAAACCTGATGATTTAATTATGGATCCTTTTGGTGGTTGTGGAACAACACTTGTCGAATCAAAAATCATGGGCAGACCTTCAATAGGCGTTGACATTAATCCTGTCGCTGTTTTAATCGCTAAAGCAAAGATTACACCATTAGAACCACCAAAAATTTTAAAAGAATTTTTGGAATTAAAAAAGAAATTAGAAAGCTATAATAACAAAACAGAAATAAAAGCTCCAGCGCATGAAAGAATCGATTACTGGTTTAAACATGAAGACAAAAGAAGGCTTGCCTTTATCTTTACAGAAATTTCTAAATTAAAAGATCAAGACATCAGAGATTTCTTTTATTGTGGATTTTCAAATATTCTTAAAAATTGCTCAATTTGGCTACAAAAGAGTACTAAACCAACAAGAGATTTAAAGAAAACGCCATCAGAACCGATTCAAACTTTTGTAAAACAAATAAAGATGATGCTACGAGGAAATACGGAATTTTATGATTTACTAAAACAAAAATCTTATTTACAAGTTCCATGTGAAGTTTTCTGTACAGATGCGAGAATAACACCCACAAAAAATCATTCAGCCAGTTTAATAGTTACATCACCCCCATATGTTACTTCATATGAATACGCTGACTTACATCAGCTTACCGCTCTGTGGATGGAATACACTAAAAATTTAAGCGATTTTAGAAAAAGATTTATTGGCACATCATATCACAGTAAAAAAGATTTAGTTCTCAACAGTTTTACCGCTGAAAATATCAGAGAAGAATTATTAAAAAAGGACAAAAAAACTGCTGAGGAGGTTTCAACATACTTTAGTGAAATGAATCAGGTATTTGTTGAAATAAAAAGAATATTAAAAAAAGGCGGAAAAATCTGTATTGTTATCGGCAACACTAATCTAAAGGGAATTGAAATATTAAATGCCGAGGTGTTTGCTGAGCAACTACAAAATTTGGGATTAAAAATTGCAGAAATTGTTAAAAGAGAAATTCCATCAAAGAATTTACCCTCCGTTAGAGATAAAAAAACAGGAAAGTTCGCAAAAATAGATAATAAAAATAAAGTTTCTGTTTATCCAACAGAATATATCTTGATAATGGAGAAATAAAACCATGACAATAAACGACTTAATCAAAATTTATGATGCAAAGAAAAAGATATATGGCGTCCAAGCATATAGGTATATTTCAAATGTTTTAAAAGAAGCAAAAGAACAACATAAAAAAGATTTTAATGGGAATGATCACGAGCAATCTTGGCGAGCTTTTAAAGGTAAAAATTTAGAGAAACTCATTGAATACATTATCACTGATGAAATCAGGGCATTAGGCCTCGATGTGGTGAATGGGAATAATCTTGAAAGAACAAATGGAACAAATTTACCGAAGGAGTTAAGTTTAGTGAAA
>CAYFQQ010000079.1:0-3032 GCA_964345265.1 uncultured Coxiellaceae bacterium | reverse complement strand
GCAAATGCGAGAATCAAGTAGGGAACAGGCATGCCTGTTCCCTACATAATCCCTGGATACCCGCCTTCGCGGGTATGACGTGAAATAGCACTTAAAATTGGTCAAAATTAGAATTGCTGGATCCTATGAGAAGATGTGTTTATGCATTGGAATCTATATCCTGATAAATCCTATAGCTTCAAATACTTTATCCAACATCGGCTGAGCTCGTTTATTGGCTCTTGATGCGCCATCTTTTAAAATGGCATTTAGTTTTGTTTCATCGCTGCGGAACTTTTGAAAATGCTGTTGAATTGGTCGCAAAAATTCGATTACGATCTCAGCTAGGTCGCTTTTGAATTTATTATAACTCTGTTTTTGATATTCTTTTTCTAGCTGTTTAATAGGTTTATCAGTGAGAGCCGAATAGATAGTTAGTAAATTAGAAATTCCTGGTTTAGATTCATCAAAATATACTTCTTTCCCGGAGTCAGTTACTGCTCGCTTAAATTTTTTAGTTACTACTTCTGGCGAATCAAGCATTGCAATGAAATTATTTTCGTTTGGATCAGATGACGACATTTTTTTGTTAGGATTCTGCAATCCCATGATTCGCCCACCTGTTTCCAGCATAGGTATGTAAGATTCAGGCACTGTAAAGATATCACCATAAATGTTATTGAATCGTGTTGCTATATCGCGTGTTAGTTCGATATGCTGTTTCTGATCTGCTCCAACTGGTACGATGTTGGAACTATATAGTAGAATGTCTGCTGCCTGTAAAACAGGATAATCGAATAAGCCCATGTTGATGTTTTCTGGGTATTTTTGTGATTTATCTTTAAACTGAGTCATGCGACTTAACTCGCCTATATTAGTAAAACAGTTTAATATCCACGTGAGCTCTGCATGTGCAGGAACGTGGGACTGACAAAACATGATATTTTTTTCAGGATCAAGGCCGCACGCGATATACAGAGCCAGAAAATCATAACAGCATTTTCGCAGCAGAGCTGGATCTTGTCTTACAGTGATAGTATGTAAATCTACTAGACAGAATAAACAATCATATTTATTTTGCAGTTTAAGCCAGTTTTTGATGGCTCCAATATAATTGCCTATATGAAGCTTGCCTGATGGTTGAATGCCGCTGAACAAAACTTGTTTATTACTCATTATTATTTTCCTTGTGTTCAAATCTTAATAATACTAGCATATTATCTATGAAACTGAACATCATTATCTTAGCTGCTGGCGAAGGTAAACGCATGTATTCCTCGTTACCAAAAGTATTACACCAAGTAGGTGGTGTTTCGATGTTAGAGCATGTGGTTAGTACTGCGCATTCGTTAAATCCTGAAGCTATTTTTGTGATTCATGGCAATGGAGGAGATCGAATCAAGAATACTTTAAAGCACCTAGATGTTCATTGGGTTAGACAGAAGCAGCAATTGGGTACTGGTCACGCAGTGTTACAAGCTATTCCACGTATCGCAGACAATAGTCAGGTTTTAGTACTTTATGGTGATGTTCCGCTGGTCTCAAAAGAAATGTTGCAAACTTTTGTTAACCAAATTTCTGATAATCAATTTGGTTTAATTGTTGCGGAGTTAGATGATCCGTATGAGCTTGGCAGAATCATTCGAGATCAAGATGGAAACATAATTGCTGTTGTCGAACAAAAAGATGCTAATCGAGAGCAATTAAAAATTAAAGAAATCAATACTGGTATTTTATTAGCCCCAGCTAAACCGCTTAAAATTTGTTTAGCAAAGTTATCTAGCCATAATAAGCAAAGTGAGTATTACCTTACAGATATTATTGCTATTGCAGTAGCTGATGGTTACCAGGTTAAAGGAGTAGCAGCAACTAAACCTGAGGAGATATTGGGAGCAAATGATAAATATCAACTTGCTTTACTGGAACGTTATTATCAACAGCAAACAGCTAAACGACTAATGTTGCGAGGATTAACTTTAATAGATCCCAAACGATTTGATATCCGCGGTAAACTTGAGTTTGGTAAAGATGTGGTAATTGATATTAATGTAGTTATTAAAGGCAAAGTTAAGCTTGGAAATAATGTACAAATATTGCCTAATTGTGTTATCGAAGATGCAGTAATTGAAGACAATTGTATTATTGGTCCATTTACTAGAATTCGTCCTGGAACTCATATTAAAAGCAGTGCACATATTGGTAGTTTTGTAGAGTTAAAAAACACGAAATTTGGCAACAACAGTAAAGCTAATCATTTAACTTATTTGGGTGATGCTACCATTGGCAAAGATGTAAATATTGGTGCCGGAACGATCACTTGCAATTATGATGGTGTTAATAAACATCATACGATTATTGAAGATAATGCTTTTATTGGTTCCGACACTATGTTAATTGCTCCGGTTAAAGTTGGCAAGAATTCAACTATCGGGGCTGGTTCTACTATCATAGAAGATACTCCAGCTAATCAATTAACTATAGCAAGAAATAAGCAAGTAACTGTTAAAGGTTGGCAGAGACCGAAAAAGAAATCGAGGAAAAAATAATGTGTGGAATTGTAGGCGCTATAGCGCAACGCAATGTGATTCCTATTCTATTAGAAGGTTTAAAACGTTTGGAATATCGTGGTTATGACTCTGCTGGAATTGCTGTTTTAAATAAAGATCATCAATTGGAAAGAGTTCGCATCAAAGGTAAAGTTGAACAATTAGTAAGGGCAATTGAAAATAAACCAAGCGATGGTTTTACCGGTATTGCCCATACTCGCTGGGCTACTCACGGTGCACCATGTGAAAAAAATGCCCATCCACACATATCTAATAAATGTGTCGCTTTGGTTCATAATGGCATTATTGAAAATCATAGTATGCTACGAAGAAAATTGCTAAAGGAAGGTTATAAATTTACATCGGAAACTGATACCGAAGTTATTGTTCATTTAGTAGATAAATATTTAACCGAAACTAATAATTTTCTAAAAGCAACTAAGCAAACAGTAAAAAAATTAATCGGTGCTTTTGCTTTGGGTATCATTACCAACGATCAATCAGGAC
>CAYFQQ010000078.1:0-1534 GCA_964345265.1 uncultured Coxiellaceae bacterium | reverse complement strand
GCGAATGCGAGAATCCATTTAATTTGAGGCTCTTTGGATACCCGCCTTCGCGGGTATGACGTGAAATAGCACTTAAAATTGGTCAAAATTAGAATTGCTCATAAAATGGCCATTTTCTTGACTAAGGTGGTAACAATATGTTTAATTATTATTTTCTTTAAATGGCCAGATAGCTCAGTCGGTAGAGCAGAGGACTGAAAATCCTCGTGTCGGCAGTTCGATTCTGCCTCTGGCCACCAGTAGAATCAAGGGCTTGGTAAAAATGAAGGCCGTAACAAATTTCCCTGTGTCGAATATGTGTCGTATAATTGTGGGAAAAATTAATACAAAATTAGATGTATAAACAATATGATTAGAGTAGAGAAATCTGGAGGATATTATGAAATCACTTGAGGCAGAATTAAAACGGGCAAATCAACATGTTCAGAGTCTCGAGCATAGACTTGCGATGGCAAATTCAGAGGTACGTCAACTTCCAACATACTCAAATGGCCAAAGCGAGCGTAAACGAAAGAACGCAGAACAGGCAATAAGAGAATGTGAAAAAGATTTACCTGGAGCGCGTGAATATGCCGCTAAAGTTTCTACTAGTTATGCCGAAGCTCTTAAATCTCAATCGAATCAAGATATTAAAGCTTTAAGAGATTTAGTAAGTACACAGCAACAACAACTGACGGGTCAACAACAACTATTACAGCAGACACAACAACAGCAGCAACAACTATTGAAACAGATGCAAGAAATGATGGGCATGATGATGCAACAACAAAAAACTGGGCAACACGATGATTGTACAATGTCTACTCAGCCATCATTTTTCCAAGGCTCCGGAGCTAAATAAGTAGTGGTTATATTGATGGAATAACCTTCCTTTTATAGATATAAACGTTTTTAAAAAAATATTTTATATTGAGAAAACAGTATTATCTAGCTTCGCAAATAAACAATCCAGCTCCTCAAGATAACTATCTACAGCCCATATTACACCATAAATACACATATATGGCAGTTCAGCTTCTTCACCACAATTAGCTAATAAACAAGATGTAATTGCTTGTGCTTTGGTTAACCTTTCGTGGATTGCGTCTTTAATACCTAATGAATCAATAGAGGTATTGAGGATAAAAGTATTATCCATGGTTTTCTCCTTTGCATTTTTTACTAGTTTAGTTACCAGATAAACTGGCGCCAGGTGTTAGTAACCACTGCAAAGCGTGGCTCGCTATATTCCCTTTTATGAGGTATTTTATTCTAGCGAACACCCGACAAAAGCTGATAGACATAAAAAACTACGGCTATCGGGCGTAGTGAACTCCGCTCTGCAAAGTGTTACTAGCACTAAATTAAAATACTTCTATGAAAGATAATTGTCAATAATCGGGACTAAATTGCTTAGTTATTACTTAGTAGCTAAGCTCCAGCAATTCTCATTTTGATGCTGTCATTCTCGCGAATGCGAGAATCCATTTAATTTGGGGCTCTTTGGATACCCGCCTTCGCGGGTATGACGTGAAATAGCACTTAAAATTGGTCA
>CAYFQQ010000077.1:0-11014 GCA_964345265.1 uncultured Coxiellaceae bacterium | reverse complement strand
GACCAATTTTAAGTGCTATTTCACGTCATACCCGCGAAGGCGGGTATCCAAAGAGCCCCAAATTAAATGGATTCTCGCATTCGCGAGAATGACAGCATCAAAATGAGAATTGCTGTATAATTAAAATCTATGGCTATCTTGATAAACATTATCGCATTTTTAATTGCGATTTTTGTACTAGTACTAGTTCATGAATTTGGACATTTTTGGGTTGCCCGAAAACTCGGAACTAAAGTAGAACGATTCTCGATTGGATTTGGAAAACCCCTGTTACGTTGGCAAGGGAAGAGTGATATAGAATATGTAATTGCACCCATACTCATAGGTGGTTACGTCAAACTAAATGAAGATTCCTATCAACAAAAATCAGTATGGAGACGAATGGCAATCATGCTCGCTGGGGTTACAGCGAACATTTTGCTTGCCATATTACTGTTTTGGCTAGTATTTATCATTGGCATAAAAGCTCCAAAGCCAATTATTGGCAAGGTGATTCCTAAATCTATTGCTTATCAAGCTGGTCTAAAATCTGGCGATGAAATTAAGAATGTAGATGGACGCGATGTTTTCGACTGGCAAAGTGTGATAATAGCTGTTATTTCCCGCATGGGGGACCGCAATCAACTCATTATTAATGGACACTATTTGAACTTAAACAATTGGGTAGTAAATGAACTGAATCCAGATCCAATGCAAAGCCTTGGTATCGAACCACATTATCCATCAATTCCTGCAGTGATTAATAAAGTAATGCCAGATGGTCCCGCGAGGCGGATCGGCTTACAACCACAAGATCATATCCTAGCTATAAATGGTCAGAAAATATCGGACTGGTATGATTTTATAAAATACATACATAACCATCCTGACCAAAAAGTAAAACTAACTATAAATCGTTCTGGAAAACAAATGGTTTTAACTGGAATTATAGGCAGTAAATTAGGACCGGGCTTGAAAGAAATTGGTTACCTGGGTGTAGCATCCTTACCAGTAACATGGCCAAAAAATATGTTTAATGAACAACATTATTCACCATGGCAAGCTTTTTATCCTGCCCTGCAACGAACTTGGCTTCTATTGAATTTCAATTTCATTGTTCTCGCAAAAATGATAACCGGAAAAATATCTTTACATGTTTTGGGCGGTCCAATAACTATTTTTAGTGCAGCAGAAATAGCTTTTAAACAGGGTATGGTTATTTATACAGAATTTTTGGCCTTACTCAGTGTGATGTTAGCCTTTGTTAATATTTTACCTATCCCTGCGTTAGACGGTGGCAACTTTGTATTTTTACTACTGGAAGCTATCATAAGACGGCCGGTGCCTATAAAAATACAAACATTCGCCCTACGCTTGGGAATGATTATTCTGGCTATTTTGATTTTTATAGCAATAGGCAATGATTTACTACGGATATTTACATAAAATCTGATAGAGATTGATTTTAGGTTATGTATATGCTATTATGTATGGTAATTGAAACTGATTTGAGGATTAAAAGATGAATAGAACTACTGTGATGTTGCCTTCTAGCTTAAAAACAAAAGCACAAATCTTTGCACATAAAGAAGGGGTTTCCCTTGGTGAATTAGTTAGAGAAGCACTTAAATCTAAATTAAGTAGTGTCATCACTACTCAGGATCCATTTTTTGATGATGAAACATATTACGAATGTAAAATAAGTTCAGACATTTCAATTAATCATGACCAATATTTATATGGAAAATAAAACAATTTACTTAGATACAGGTGCCTTTCTTAGTAGATTTTTAAAAAATGACAACTGTCATAAAAAAGCTTTAAAAAAATGGGAGCAGATTAAAAAATCAAAATACAAATGCGTAACAAGTAATTTCATACTTGATGAAACTTTTACTCTACTCGGTAGATGGACAGATTATAAGTTTGCAGCAGAAAAAGCTAATATTATTTACTCATCAAACATCATTGAAATATTAAGACCTGAATATGATGATGAATTAGCTGCAATTAAACTCTTTCAAAAATTTTCTGATCAAAAAGTTAGTTACAAAGATTGTATTTCATTTATTTTAATGAAACGAATGAAAATAAAATATGTTTTCTCATTCGATCGTCACTTCACATTAGCAGGATTTAAACTTTATTGATCAACTATCGAATGAAAATAGTAATAAAACCACAGCCCTCAAAATATCTAGCAACTTTTTTATGTTCAATTCATCTTGGAGCCATCTTTTGTGTACTATTTTTAAACTTTCCCATCTGGCTGATTATTCTTTTAACAATTTTAATCGGTTATAGCCTTTATGTTACTTTGCAACGTTATGTATTTTTAAAAAGTAGTAAAGCAATAATAAAATTTTGGAAGGAGAAGGATAATTCTTGGCGATTATTGAATAATGAAAACCGAATTCTAAATGCTCATCTGCGCTTTGATAGTTTTGTCTCCCGTTATTTAATTATTTTAAACTTTGACATGGCAAAGAAATTTTTTACATTACCCGCGCTATTATGTTCTGACTCATTGGACAAAGAGATTTTACGACGCTTACGAGTTCTATTAACTGTGAGAAACTAATTATGCCTAAAGTATGCATTCACTATATTGTTAGCGGTTGGGTTCAAGGAGTATGGTACCGTAGTGCAGCTCAGCAAGAGGCTAAAAAATTAAAGCTTACCGGATGGGTTAAAAACGCTGAAGATGGCAACGTTGAAGCACTTGCATGTGGTGAACAACAACAAATATCTCAATTTGAAACATGGTTATGGCAAGGACCTAAACTTGCGAGAGTTAAATCAGTTGTTAGTAAAAAATTACCTTGGCAACAACACGAAGATTTTATTATCATGTATCAATAATGCGACAAATAATACTAGATACAGAAACAACAGGTCTTGAACCAGAATTAGGACATAGAATTATCGAAATCGGTGGTGTTGAACTTATTGATCGACGTCTTACTGGAAACAATTTTCATCAGTACGTAAATCCACAACGTGAAATAGAAAAAGATTCCTTATCAGTTCACGGTATAACTAATGAATTTCTCACCAATAAACCTCTGTTTGCAGACATTAAATCAGCTTTGATCGACTATATAAATGGAGTTGAATTAATAATTCACAATGCACCATTTGATATTGGCTTTTTAAACCATGAACTTAAATTATCTGATTCAAATTCCGAACCGATTGAAAGGTATATTAGTATCTTTGATACGCTAACTTATGCTCGAAAAAAACACCCGGGTAAAAAAAATAGCTTGGATGCACTTTGTAAACGCTATGGAATAGATAACAGTAAACGTGAATTGCATGGTGCTTTACTAGATGCTCATTTATTAGCCGAAGTATACTTAGCTATGACTGGTGGACAAATGAGCATGTTTGACGAAGGAGGAACCACAACAAAAGAAATTAAGCGATCAAAAGTACATCAAATAGTTAAAAATAGAAAACCGTTAAAAATCATTCGGGCCACAGAAGCAGAGGAAAAAGCACATCAAATACGACTAGAAGCAATTAAGCAAGCTGCTTATCATGGCAAATGCTTATGGATCGAACTTTTGCATGGCGGAGAGGGCGGGATTCGAACCCGCGTGGGAGCTTAAACTCCCCAACCGATTTCGAGTCGGCGCCGTTATAACCGCTTCGGTACCTCTCCCGACTCAGAATGTTTCATATTCTCATGAACAACATCAGGAATAGGATAATACTCTTTTGCTGGTGGCTGATATACACGTTTTGCAGGCGGTCGATTCACATGTCCTGCCGGTGGTTGATTTATAATTATTGTAGAAGAAGAATTATCTTCTAAATATGGAACCAAATAATACTCTTCTATGTTCGAATCATCAAAACCTGGTGGTATTTCAATAGGACGGATTTCCTCTATTTGCCAAGCACTACTTTGATAAGCATACTCTCTCCATGAAGCACATGAAACCAATAAACCCAAGGTGAAAAAGATCAGTAATGCAGTTCTCAAATTATACATAAATTACTTCTCCTCAACTTTACGTGGCCATCTTTTTAATAATACATCCACTAATGTGGCTAATGGAATCGCGAAAAATACTCCCCAAAACCCCCATAGAGCTCCAAATATAAGTATAGCAAGTATTATTGCTACCGGGTGCAAGCGCATTTTTTCGGAAAATATTAATGGACCTAATAAATTTGCATCCAAAGTAATAATAACTGTATAAATTATTAATAAGTAAGCCAAATGTGCGCTCCACCCCCATTGTAAAAAAGCAATTATAACCACTGGGATAGTTATCAAAATAGCACCAACATACGGAATAATAACAGATATCCCAACTCCCACCGCTAATAATATAAAGTAATTGATGCCCATAAGGGCAAAAGCAACAAACGATACAAAAGTTACAATTACTATCTCAATTAACTTACCACGAATAAAATCACCGATTTTTCTATCAAGTTCATGCCAAATTTGATTCATAACTTGATGCTTTTCCGGTAAAAATTTAGTGAACCAATTACAAATCTGTTTACTGTCTTTCAAGAAGAAAAAAACTAATAGCGGTACTATTATTAGATAAACAACAAAAGTCATAACATTACCAATCGTTGCTATGGAAAAAGATAAAATAAATTGCCCAAATTTAGTCACATATTGAGTCAACTCAGTAGTAATACGTTTAATTAAATCGGCTGAAAAAAACTCCGGATGATGGATTTGCAAACTAATTACAAATGCTTGAACACGGCTTAACATATGCGGAACTTCAGCAAATAGATTAATCAACTGCTGCAATAGTAATGGTAATAACCAGATAAACAAAATCAACAAAACACCCATAAATAATGAAAACACTAAAATAACTGCTAATAAATGCGGAAATTTCCAGTGCTTCAATTGTTTAACAAAGCCAGTTAACATATAAGCAATTATTATACTAGCGACAATAGGTATCATGATTTTGCCCATTATTAAAAACATTAATACCGTTAAAACTATAATAATAGACAGAGAAACCGCTTCTATATCAGAGAAGTAACAACGTAACCATTTTGCTATAATCTGAAACATGAGATACCTACTCTAATTATTTAATATGCTAAAATAACAAAGATGCAAAAATTCATCAAACTATTAATTATATTTGGTATTTTAACAACTTGCCATATAAATGCCCAACAATTACCTGATTTGGGTAATTATAGTTTACTTGCTTTACCGGAAGCTCAAGAACAGCAATTAGGCAAAGCTTTTATGCAACAACTTAATAAGCAAATATCTATTAATCATGATCCCTTAATTAATGATTATTTAAATTCAATTGGCAATAGAATAGCAGAACACGCCGATACTCATTGGACTAATTTTCATTTTTTCGTTGTCAACGATTCTGAAATTAATGCTTTTGCAGGTCCAGGCGGATATATCGGCGTTAATTCAGGTTTAATTTTAACGACACAAAGCGAAAGCGAATTAGCCGCCGCACTAGCTCACGAAATTACTCATGTCAATCAACATCATATTGCCCGCACTGTGAGTCATGCCAAAAAATTAACTTTGCCTTCATTGGCCGCTCTTCTCGCTGCTATAGTTGTTGGTGGACAAACTAATTCTGGCGCTGCGATAGCAGCAGCTATGGCCACTCTCGGTGGTAGCGCACAAAATATGATAAATTTCACTCGTGGTAATGAAGAAGAAGCAGATCGAATCGGTATTCAAACCTTGTATCGTGCTGGATTTGATCCTATGGCGATGCCAACTTTTTTTCGTAGCATGCAACGAGCTGCTATAAATTACGGCGACAAAATACCAGCATATCTCAAAGATCACCCGGTCACAGACATTCGTATTGCGGACGCGGAAAACCGTGCTAAACAATATCCACAGAAACATATTAATAGCAGTCTCGACTACTATTTGACCTACGCTCGGCTCAAAGTAGCCGAAACAACCAAAAGTAGCTCAGATGCCGTAGACTATTTCCAAAATCAACTAAAAAATCATAGCTATAGCAATCTAAACGCTACTAAATATGGATATGCGCTTGCGCTATCAAAAGCCGGTAAACCTAAAACAGCTATTCAAGTAATTAATAACTTAATTGCTAGCGATCCGAATCAAGTTATCTACCAAATGTCGTTGGCGGATATAGAAATAGCTAATAAACAACTCCAAAGAGCCGTAAAAATTTTGCATGATTCCTTGGCTTTATACCCTGATTACTATCCACTTATCATTCAATATGCGCGAACTTTACTCAAAGCTAAACAGCCAAACCAAGCTCGTCTTTTTTTAAATAAACAGACTTTAAATTATCCAGATAATGAAACTTTATATATTCTACTTGCTAAAGCACAGGGCAAATCTGGTCGGCTTGCAGATGCATATCAATCAAGGGCTAAACTTTATGAGCTACAAGGAGACTTCGAAATGTCTGTCGTTCAATTACAACAAGCATTAAAATTACCACATCTTGATAATGATACTAATGCTATTATCAAAGCTAAAATAGAATCTTTAAAAAAATTAAGGCGGATAAAAAATAACATTAAAATTTAACAGTAACGTTATATCTGCTATTATAAAGAAATGAATAACTGGTTAAACGGAGAGTAATATGGTGCACTTTCTATCTGAATACGGGATATTTTTAGCAAAAATTGTTACTTCGCTTGCCGCGATGATAATTTTGATCGGTTTTGTCACAGCAATTACCAGCAAAGGCAAACGTAAGGAAAAATTGACTATAAGGAAACTTAATGAAAAATATAAAAATATGCGGGATATTTTAAACCGTGAAATACTGAGTAAAAAAGATTTTAAACAATTAGTAAAGGAACAGAAAAAACAGAAAAAGATGCTGAAAAAAGCAGTTGAAATCAAAAAACGTATTTTTGTACTTAATTTTAAAGGTGACATCAGAGCCTCGGAAGTTGAAACATTACGAGAAGCAATCACAGCAATACTCAAAGTAGCTACGATCAAAGACGAAATTGTAGTGCGTATCGAAAGCATCGGTGGAATGATACATAGCTATGGTTTAGCGGCCTCACAATTGCAACGTATTCGCGACCGACAAATTCCTCTCATCGCAATTATTGATAAAGCTGCAGCTAGCGGTGGTTACCTAATGGCATGCGTAGCTGATCAAGTTTTTGCAGCACCATTTGCAGTCATCGGATCTATTGGAGTTGTTGCACAACTTCCTAACTTCAATCGTTTTTTGAAAAAACATGATATTGAATTTGAACAGATTACAGCTGGAGAATACAAACGAACTTTATCTTTGTTCGGAGAAAATACCAACAAAGGACGTAGAAAAATGCAAGAAGACGTTGAAGAAGCTCATAAGCTATTTAAAGAGTTTATATCCATACATCGACCATCTGTAAACATAGAAAAACTGGCTACAGGTGAACACTGGTATGGTTCTCGAGCTGTAGAATTAGGCTTAATAGATAAACTTATAACCAGTGATGATTATTTACTAACAGCTAGTGATTATGCAAATCTTTACGAAATATCTTATACAATACCCAAAAAGAAATGGAGTAAATTATCATCGACAATTTCATCGGTGTTATCCTCATTTAATTAGATATTAAATGGATTGAAAATATGCATGAATTAAAACCTGTAATAGATTGGCAAGAAAGTATGCGACTTGCTAATAACAAATTAGATTTAGCTGAAAAAATAATAGCAATGTATATAGAAAGTTTGCCCGAATCTAAAACTAAAATTCTAGCCGATCGAAATAATTATAAAAAACTAGAAATGCACCTTCATAAATTATCTGGCGCATCATGTTACTGCGGTGTCCCAAAGATAAAAGAAGTTATTTCCGAGCTTGAAACAGCTATAAAATATCATAAGAAAAAACAAATAGATATTTTAATTAATATACTTTCAGATTACATCGACGAAGTTATGGAAGTATATAAAAAAGGAAATTACCGTTAAGTATGAGCTAATTGCAAAAAAATTTCCTAAAAGTTATCAATCTTAAAAAATTTTTGCAATTTTTAGGGTTTTTAAGGTCTCTCTCGAAATTAAAAAAATGTCATCCTCGCGAAAGCGAGGATCCAGGAGAGCCTTGTAAATACTGGATTCCCGCGTTCGCGGGAATGACGAAAAACTGCTTTTTAGCGTAAAAACTGAATTTCCAGAGGTCCCTTTAAGAATTTGCTAATAAATTCGTGTACTGTTATCATATTCTTCATTAAAAGAAGTTTTGATGTGACTAAAACTAAGGTTATATTAAAACATTGAATAGAATAATCGTGGAGAAAAATATGTTTAATCAAGAAACTGCTCAACCAGACAACGAAGCTGCTCAACTTGCGGATGAAAATACTACTGAAACTGCTACAGACGAAGCTGCCCAAGCGGACCGGGGATACCTATCAACAAGTTTCACAGATACTTATTCAAACAGGCAACGCACCTGATGAATTAATATCAGCATTGTTAACAACAGAAGTTGGTAGAAATCAAATCAACCAAAATCCAAAATTAACCGAAGAAATTATAGAACGAGCGGAAGAAAAAGTTCAGGAAAAACAAGAAAAACGTGATGAAATAACTCAGGAAATGGAAAAAACTTCAACGAGCTAAAAGAGAGCTCATACGGCGTAACCATTGTAACTTTGAGTGTTATTGTTATCACATTAGTTTTACCCCCACTCATGACGTTCATGATTCCTTCGCTAAGAACTAGGAATCATACTAGTCTTTGGGTTCCTGTAGTAGCTATACTTAGCCCATCACTTGCATTAGCGTTTTTGCTTTTACTTTATATTGGATGTAAAAAAACTGAGATAAAAAAATTAAAAAATATGCCATCATATGAAGTAGATAAAGCTATAAAAACACTGAAAAAAATTAGTGACGAAAAAGCTGCTAAAGTGAATGAAACGACACCTATATTAGAACCTTCACCTTCCATTGGATACGGATCATGGGTCTTAACTCCAGTTATATCCCAATCCTAAAATAAAATCATCTGTATCACGGTCATGTGTGCTTTGAATTCTATTCCAAATAAATCGTGCAAACCAATGATTGGTAAATCGGTAGCATGTTGTAATAGAGATCAGTGCGCCTATGTTGTTGTGATTATTCTTTTCTGATTCTGGTAAATACTTCTGGTTAAGAAAATAATATGGTCCGATACCAAAACCTAAATCTACACGCTGGTTGAAGAATTTATCAATAAGCCAGAGTTGACTGCCAAGACCATTGCGAGAGATATATGGATTATCTTCATATAGCCATGTAAATGTCCAATCTAAGTATCTTACGATTCCAGTGCGCAACTCAAGTCCACCAACTATTCCACTGTGATTATGTAAATTATTGGAAATCGCTTCCCCCGCGAAGGCCATAACTTCTTTGCCAGTTTTGTTAATTCTATTTTCATCATTATCTTTTGATTCATGCCAAAGTCGATATCCGACTCCAAGAAGATACATGTTTGCATCAACATCATGTGAATGTTCAATATGATTTACCAATAACCGTACAAACCATGGTGAACTTATATAATAAGTAGCTGAAGCACTATATATTTGAGCTAAGCCATGAGCATTTTCGAAATCGTTATTTTGTTTAGTCACCGTGTCAAAATAGTAATATCCACCTCCACCAACAGCGAGTAAAAAGCGATGATTAAATAAAGGAATACGTCCCCACAGTTGAGCGGCTAATCCATCACGCTTATGATTTGTAAGATGCCCTTCATTAATATAAGAACTTGACAAAGCAAGATACTTATACAAATCATGGATAAAGTCCACCTGCCAACCATTCGTAGATTTGCTATTAAAAACAGGTTCTACTCGGCCAATTAAAAATGATAACTCTTGTGAAAAACAAGTGATCGAAATAAGCAAACTAACTAATAAAATCCATTTAATTTTCATAAAAAAAGGGTTTTTTTATACCGCCTCAATTGCCGGAATTATACCAACTGGAATTTGTTTTGAATCTTTAAAAGTGATAATCTCCCACGCTTTAGTCTCAGCAAGTAAAGCCTGTAATAACACATTATTTAAAGCATGACCAGACTTATAACCCTGAAAAGAACCGATTAAATTATGGCCCAATAAAAATAAATCGCCAATAGCATCCAAAATTTTATGCTTAACAAATTCATTCTTATAACGTAACCCATCCTCATTCATAACTCGATAATCATCAACAACTACAACATTATCTAAACTTCCACCTAAAGCCAAATTATTGGCCTGTAAATACTCAAATTCAGAAAGAAAACCAAATGTTCTTGCACGACTAATTTCTTTTACATACGAGGCATTTGAAAAATCCATTTCTCCTGACTGTATACTATCGTGAAATACTGGATGATCAAAATCAATAGTAAAAGAAACTTTAAAACCATTAAATGGTTTAATAATAATTTTTTTATCACCGCTCTTAACTTCAATTTTACGTTTGATACGAATAAATTTCTTTGCCGCTCTTTGTTCTTCAATCCCAGCAGATTGAATCAAAAATACAAAGGGTCCAGCACTACCATCCATAATAGGAACTTCTGGCGCATTAACATCTACATAAGCATTATCTATACCAAGTCCAGCAAAAGCCGACATAAGGTGTTCTATCGTAGAAATGCGAATATTATCCCTTATTAAGGAAGTAGATAAGGTAGTATCGCCTACATTCTTAGTAAGTGCAGGTATATACACTAGTTTATTTAAATCTGTTCGACAAAATACAATCCCACTGTTAGGAGGAGCGGGTCTTAAAGTAAGATAAACTTTTTCACCGGTATGTATTCCAACACCGGTTGCACGAATAATATTTTTTAAAGTACGCTGGTAAACCATTCCATTGTATTCTAATTATTAAACTTAAAAAATTGTAACATAATATAAACAATAAACAATAATTTAATCACTTTTCCAGCAATTCTAATTTTGACCAATTTTAAGTGCTATTTCACGTCATACCCGCGAAGGCGGGTATCCAAAGAGCCCCAAATTAAATGGATTCTCGCATTCGCGAGAATGACAGCATCAA
>CAYFQQ010000076.1:0-6013 GCA_964345265.1 uncultured Coxiellaceae bacterium | reverse complement strand
CTCGCGAATGCGAGAATCCATTTAATTTGAGGCTCTTTGGATACCCGCCTTCGCGGGTATGACGTGAAATAGCACTTAAAATTGGTCAAAATTAGAATTGCTGATGTAAGATGTAAATCTTTCAATGAAATCTCATAAACTGAGAATATATCGAAAGGAAAATAATGAAGAGAACATCCTCAAAATATAAGGGCCTTTCTAAAGATGAGCTTTATTTAATATCCCGAATTAAATATGAGAAAAAGAAACTCATAACAACTGGATATGTTAGAAAGCTTTTTGGTAACGCGAAAAAAGCCGCGAATATATTAAATAGACTTACCCAAAAAAAGCGTTTTATTCAAATTGAAAAGGGTAAGTATACGTATTGCCGAGTCCGTTTTTGATTTTTATGATAAACAATTTTAATACTATTTTTAAGAAGAAGCTTGGTGCTGAAGGATATTCAGGTGATTACGGATATAACTTTGGACTAAGTGAGGAATCAGTCAATTTGCTTCAACGTCAGGTAGAATCAGATTTAATACCGGTTATCCGTTTGGGAGAAAAATTCAATCTCACTAAGGTCTTGGTGCGATTCAATAAAATTTTAAAATGAAGGATAATTTGGTATAAGCGCATATGATCATTTAATTTTTTATTTTTTGAATGGGAGAGTATTTATAAATGTTAGCAAAATCAATGACTTTTGGCGCCAAAAAGCCTTCATTGTATATTAAAACTTATGGCTGTCAGATGAATGAGTATGATTCGGCACGCATTGTTGATTTAATGCGAGAACATTTTAATATGGAATTAATTAATGATCCGAGCAAAGCCGATTTGATTTTGTTAAATACTTGTTCGGTTCGTGAAAAAGCACAACAAAAAGTTTTTTCTGACTTAGGTCGTTTTAAGCCTTTAAAAAGAAAGAATCCTAATCTTGTTATTGGAGTCGGAGGTTGCATAGCTAGCCAGGAAGGAAAGAATATTATTGCCCGTGCTCCTTATGTGGATTTGGTTTTTGGTCCGCAAACTTTACATCGGTTACCTGAGATGTATAAACAAAATATAAAGAATAAAACGCCAATAATAGATGTTGGATTTCCTAAACTCGAAAAATTTGATTGCTTACCTAAACCTAAAGTTAACGGTTCGACGGCTTTTGTCACTATTATGGAAGGATGTAACAAATATTGTAGTTATTGTATTGTGCCTTATACTCGAGGAAAGGAAATTAGTCGGTTGTTTGCGGATGTGATGGATGAAGTTAATTATCTTGCAAAAGAAGGTGTTAAGGAGATAATTTTTTTAGGACAAAATGTTAATGATTATGAATATGATCTTGCGAAATTAATTCATGAGACCGCAAAGATTGATGCGATTAAAAGAATCCGTTTTGTTACATCTTATCCCTCATTGCTCACTGATAATTTGATTAATGTATATGCTTCTGAGAAGAAGCTTGCTAATCATTTACATTTACCAGTGCAAAGTGGATCTAATAGAATTTTAGCGTTGATGCGTCGCCGTTATATAATAGAGGAATATAAAGAAACAATTTATAAATTACGTGAAGTAAGACCAAATATTAGTATCACCTCTGATTTTATTGTGGGATTTCCAGGCGAGACTGAATCGGATTTCAAAGCAACAATGGATTTGGTTAAAGAGATAAATTTTGATGCTTCATTCAGCTTTGTATATAGTCCAAGGCCGGGAACGGCTGCATCCAAGTTACTTGATGATATTCCATTGATTGAAAAAAAACATCGCCTAGCAATACTGCAGAATCAATTAAATTTGCAGGCAAGAAAATATAGTCAAGTGATGGTTGGAACAATACAAGAAATATTGGTAACTGGTGTCTCTAAGAGAAATTCCAAACAGCTTAGCGGTCGCACCGAAAATAATCGTGTAGTAAATTTTGCTGCAGATAAAAAATTAATCAATCAAATTGTTGAGGTAAAAATTACCAAAGCCTTAGTGAATTCTTTACGTGGTGAATTGGCCAAATTGTAAATTGAATTTACAATTTGGCCAATAGTAAAATCTTTCCTTGTAAAGCTTTTAATTCTATTTTCAAAATTCCATTTCGGTTAACAGTATCGTATTTTTTATTAGTTAATAAGTCAGTAACTTGATGTCCAATTAAGTTGTTGAGTTTTAAAGCGTTTAAATTCAGTTTTTCCATTATAGTTTCATCACTAAAATTAAGCGCAATAATTTGGTAAAATGATTTTTTAGTTAGCTTATGTACCATTATTATTGCGCCTTTATTTTTAACTTTTGGTACCGCTATTTGTTCAGCTAAATCAATTTGATATTGCTTACGAATTTTTAATATGTGTTTCAGTTGTAAGACAAATGAATTAGGGTCTTTAAGTTGTTTAGGAATTGAACCATATAAGGATAGTGCTTTAGGTACATTGCTCAGAAAAACCGATGCTTTAGGATTACTATCCATCAAATCATACGCGCCTCGATTAATCCAACGATAATCGCCATCTGCTACTAGATGTTTAACTTTATCAAGTGGCAAAGGTAGGGCGCCGACTAGGTCCCAGCCAGATATAATGAAAACTCCTGGTTGCATAGCATTGAACATAACCATTAATAAATGGCCGCGTTTGATTATTTCTTTTTGTTTGTCAGTTAAGTTATATATATCAGTTATTTTTAATCTAGCAGCTACTAATCCGGTAAATGTTATGCATAAACCATTACCAGAAATTTGGGTATATGGAATTTCAGTGTTGATGGCGAGGCTGTGCATTTGTTTAACAATTTTGTCACGTAGATTTTTGCCACTTATGATTTTATTTTCGTAGTTAAATTTATCTTTACTATGTTCAATGAAATGTACTAGTTCATAAGTTATTTCGTCATGATTTTGCATCCCATGAATCAGTGAACGTGGGTTAATGTTATATTCTCGCATCAGCTTTAGCATGAAATGCAAAAATGTAGCATTTTTAGTTAATAACGCATGTTGTAGGGCAGGGCGAGTTATAAAATCATAAAATAATTCTGAACCATTTTGGCTGTAACTTTTTATCGCATCTAAGGTTAAGTTTAATTCTTGAAACGACCAACCTCCTAATTTGCGTATTAGACAAGCAATGTTATTGGTAGCAATGGTGGAACAAGGGTGTCCTTCTGACCATGCGTTTAGAGATTTTGGTTTTGGTTCAATCGCCAAAAATGGAGTCGCATCTAATCTAACGATTTTATTTCTCAATATATGGAAACTTTGAATAATGTCACCGGAAATTATTCGTTGTGCGGCGTGCGAAGGGTCTAACCAATTCATAGTTGGTTGCCCGGGTTTAAAATAATGCAGATAAACCCATCTTCTTACTCTTCCATCGACACCTGGAATTTCTCCAGTTGCATCCCAACCGGTTTCTTTTTTTGAAGCTCCTGGCACTGAAAACAATACGCGTTGTAATCGACCGGGAATATAACCTTTTTGATGTAATTTTTTTATACTAGCAATGCTTAAATTAACGCTTTCCCACTCATTATTCACTTTTGGCAGTAAATGCCAGTCTTTTTGATCAATTTCGATTAAGTCGTAAATACCTGGATAATCATGGTGATTTCTAATCGCCAATAAAAAATCTGCTCCTTTTCCGGTATGTCCTGGAATAATATCTCCTGCAATAATGGCTTTGTGGCGAGCAGCTGTGTTGACCATGTTTAGATAGTCGGTTTCGGTTCCCAAAACGGGATCGATGTTGAAAGCGATTCTGTCAAATCTTCCATCTATAGTTGGTGTAAATTTTTTGTTCACAATTCCGCCAGCCAACTTCATCGGACTGGTATGAACAGCATCAATGCCAATTTCTCCAAACGCGTTCCATAGTTTAGTATCAGCTAAGGATTGTAAAATATTCCATTTCGAACGAGTAATCATAGAGTCTGGATAAGCACTGAACCATACTGACGCGGTTTTTATTACCGATTCAGTTTGGGGTACAGCATAAGGTTGTTGCCATTGGATTTTCTTTCCGGAAATTTTTTGTGCTAAAAGCTTGGCTTGATAAAGCATCGATCGCTTTTTTAACCAGGTTATATATTGTTTATTATTGTTATTCGTCATTGATGATATAATTATCGTACCATTTATGAATAATACTTCCAATTTAAAATTAGGTATTGCATTCTCCGTTTGTGCTTCTGTAGCTTTTGGCATAATGGTAACCTTTGTACATTCTATAGCACAGCAAACGCCAAATAATGTGATTGTACTGTTTCGTTTTTTAATAAGTTTCCTTTATATACTGGTCATATTGGGTTTACGGGCTTATAGGAAACAACCGATCAATTTAAGCTTAAAAAATTATTCATTGCAGGTTATTCGTTCTATAGCTGGTATGTTAGCAATGCTATTACTTTATCTTGCATTAGCTTATGTGCCGTTGGTTGATGCTACTTTATTGTCGACAACTTATCCATTATTCCTTCCTCTTATAATATTAATTGTGCTGAGAAAAACAATTAATATCAGAGTGTGGATAAGTTTGATAATTAGTTTTCTTGGAATAATATTAATTCTCGAACCAGGATATGAGATTTTCAATCCAGCTGCACTTTTTGCTCTTATTTCTGGACTACTAGCAGCGATTTCTATATTCATCGTGCGTCAATTGAGTAAAGAAAACGATATTTATAGCCTTATGTTCCATTATTTCTTAATAGCACTAATAATCAGCAGTATAATATCTGTGTTTCATTGGCAACTTCCATCACCTCATATATTGTTGGTTTTATGTGGTATTGGTATTTTTGGAACCATTTATCAGGAACTTACAATTCGTGCTTTAGCTTGTTCTCCGGCAACAGTTGTTAGTTCATTAATGTATTTAAATGTAGTTTTTAGCGGCTTCTTTGGTTGGTTATTTTGGCATGAAATGCCAAATTTATTAGATATAATTGGCATAATATTAGTTTGCTGTGGTGCGATGTTAACTATTATTTTTTTCAAATTTGAATATTAAAAATAAGGGGTAAATATGGGATTGGTTTTTAAAAATATAGTTTTAATGGGTCGGCAACATACAGAAGGAGTTGCAGAGACATTGAATACACTAGTGTCATATCTACAAGAACGCAATATCAATGTGCTTATTGAAAAAGAGACTGCAATTATAGTGCCTGCTCATAATTTGTCTGTAATTTCCCGTGAACAATTAAAAAATAACTGTGATCTTATTATAGTTGTTGGTGGTGACGGCAGTTTATTAAATGCAGCACACTTTGCTGCTGATCAGAATGTTCCTGTAGTAGGAGTTAACCGTGGTACCTTAGGATTTTTGACTGATATTCGTCCTGATGAGATTGATAAAATAGGTAAGATTCTTCAAGGTGAATATGTAGAAGAAAAGCGTTTTTTACTCAATGCGAGTGTTCAACATCAAGATCATGTAATTGCTACTAAACTTGCCCTCAATGATGTGGTTTTGTTGCCAAGCGAAATTAATCGCATGATTGAATTTACAGTTTATATTAATGGACTGTCGGTTTGTACTCATCGCGCCGACGGAATGATTGCTGCAACGCCGACTGGGTCTACTGCACATGCTTTGTCCGGAGGTGGACCTATTTTACATCCTGGTTTGGATGCTATAGTTTTATTACCGATGTTTCCACATACCTTAAGCAGCCGACCAATCGTAGTTAAAGGGGATAGTGATATTGAAATCATCATGGCGAAGGATTGCAAAGCTTGCCCAAATATAAGTTGTGATGGTCAAGAACTTACTCCTGTTCCTTCGGGTGGTAAAATTGAGATTAAAAAACATACTAATGAGTTACGACTGATTCATTTAATGGATTATGATTATTATGAAACTCTCCGCGGCAAATTGCATTGGGAAAATGGATGCTAACACATCTGTCGATTAAGAATTTTACTATTATCGAAAATCTTAATATTGATTTACAACCAGGAATGGTCGTGCTTAGCGGTGAGACTGGTGCTGGTAAATCTATAATTATTGGTTCTTTAAAATTGGTTTTAGGCTCGCGA
>CAYFQQ010000075.1:0-1597 GCA_964345265.1 uncultured Coxiellaceae bacterium | reverse complement strand
CAACAAATGGGCTTTAAATTGGTGGCAGTTTCTAAACCAGAAACTGCTTAAAATGTTAATAAAAACAAATAGTTAAAATTTGTTATTCAGGAGAAAATTTGGGTAATAAATCTCTTGTTTTAATAAGCTGATATAACCGATAATACCAAAGCAATGCCAAATGATTAATAAACATCCAACCTTCAAGAGTTTCTTGGTCACGCATATAATGACGGTCAGCGTCCAAAATATTTTTTAATACATTTGCCATAGTTTCAATTGCCATACGAGATTTATAAATAGCATAAATATCTTTGGGAACTTTATTTTTAATATTAGAGATTAAAGCAAGGGTACCGAATTGGGCATTTTTCTTTTGAAATTCCATAAATGAATATTCTTCTGGATGGGTTTCAATGCGATTTAAATAATCTTGTTCTTCTTGTTGTTTTAAGAGCTCGTTGAGGAAAATATATATAGTTTTGTTTTGATATGGGTAATGATAATACCAAATGTATCGATTATTATGCTTAAAATATCCTCTAAGGCCTGTTTTTCTCGGTTGTTCCAATGGTGCGTAATTAACATTTACGCTGTTTCTTCTTAAAGGCAAGATATATTGCAATTGTGTTTTTTCTAATTCTTTAATATTAGTTTCGGAGTAAAATCCCTTATCGACAACAAGCACTGCATCATCAATACCGCTTTCTTGCAAACTATAACGAAACGCCTTTACATCTCGAATATTCCCCGGCAGTAATCGGTAATATACGGGCAAAGTGAGTTTGGTAGAAAATATCATCATCAGATTTACTTGTGGATCAAAATTACGTTGACTATTGTATCCATGTTTAGCAAGTGACAAATATGTAGACTTTGAATGGAAAGGAGTTACATCCATTAGTAAATGTTTGCCAGATCGGATAAATGTTTTAAAAAACTGAATGATTTTATTGCGCTGATTACCAATTACCTTTAACCATGTACTAATGTGTTTTGCAGTCAGATTTACTTGTACATATTGCTCAGATAAGAAACTTCGTGAAAAATAAAAATCCATATTTTTTAATGGCGACTGGTATAACAATCGGCAAAAGGCACTTGCAACCAGATTTTCCCAATCGTTGGGGAACAGTTTTCTTAATGGCTTAATGGAATCTTCAAATAAAGTAGTTATCAGAAAGCTTACTCCATATTCCTTAATTTGCATTTGCTGTAACGATCTTTGCTGTAGCCACCTTTTTGATTCAATAAAACCATGCTCGGTAACTCGTCCTAACATTTGTCTAGTAATCTTTTGAGCTCGTCCCTTCTTTGGATTCCAACGACTGTGAACTTTATACAAATAATATCGCCCTCGGATAAATCGTAATTCAGTTCCCGGCTTCTTATGCTGAGTTGCCCATTTAGGATGTAGTTTCATATTCTCCTCCTATATTACGTGTATACGTAATATATTCTGACGCAAGAAAATTACTTTTGCAAGCTTTTTCAATATCTTACAGCAATTCTCATTTTGATGCTGTCATTCTCGCGAATGCGAGAATCCATTTAATTTGGGGCTCTTTGGATACCCGCCTTCGCGGGTATGACGTGAAATAGCACTTAAAATTGGTCA
>CAYFQQ010000074.1:0-1719 GCA_964345265.1 uncultured Coxiellaceae bacterium | reverse complement strand
GTATTGAGGAGTGTAAAAGTAAACTAAATCTTGTACTACCGTTTACTAATAATGAAGCGGAATTTTTAGAAAGTTTGCAAATGAAAGGCGTAATAGAGCCATCTCTAATTACGGATGATAAGGTTTTGCAAGAGAGAATTACTAATCATCCATCATTGAATTGGCGTTTAAAGCGATTAAGATTATAAGGCCAAAATATTATTATCGACTATTACACTAATGCTCGATTTGGATAAATCATGACTTACACTTTATTCTTAAGTTTGAGCTAGATATAAAAAACATAAAGTTCTAGCCTTTTGATTTCAAAAGATTTTATTTTTGTTAACTGTTTTTATTAAAATGACGATACCTGTTGAAACCTAAATTCTATTCCTGTGTCGTAACGGTTACATTTTCATTGAAAGCTTTTTATTTAAAATTTTGTGGCTTTTTATTCGATATTTTTTGCTTTTTATACCAATACTAAATATATTATATTAAGTATTGGAGGTTAAAGGAAAATTAGCGGTTTCTGTATTAATTTTGTTGATAGCTAGGGTTCTATTCGTTAATTTTTTTGTTTTTCTTGTGGAAAAAGCAAATACTATTAAATAAGACGGTAAGACCTCTATTGTATGCTTGTTGTATTCCCGGTAGGTTGGATATGAGCTACAAGGAAGAGTGTAATTAGGGGCCGTCTTTTTTTGTGTCTTTTATATCCATCCCATATTAATCAGTATCAAATAATGTTTAAAGACAATTAGTACCCCATGAAAGCAGTTTCACCTTTAATCTTAAATAGAGTTTTAATGTTATCATCTTTTTGCAGGTTTTCATAAGCATCGATAAGAGCGCCAAGTATAATAGCTTTAGAGTGCTGATCCATTTTAGCTTTAACAACTAAGCCGCCCAATTGTATTTTGTGCCTGGTTTCAGCTTTGCGTCTTTTAATTTTCTGCAGAGCCAGACATCTTTGGATACGGGCGAGTTTTTGTTTCCGCTTAATGATGTCTCGGTCAAGATTCATTTGAAAGGTCACTGGCAAGTTTGGCAAATGCTGCATCTAACTTTTTCAACCCCAACTCATCGAGTTTATGTTTAACTGCAAGGGTACCTATTTCAAGTTTTCGTTTATGTTGTAATTTTTGTAACTCCTGTTTAGCTTTTTCAATTTTTTCAATTAACTTTTTTTCTTTTTCCCTTGAAGTTAATTTGTTCTTTTCAACCATGTATTTAGCTCCTGAAAATTAGTAAAAATAGATAATAAATGTAAATAACATAGAAATCAATAAAAGAATACGCCGAAGGCGTATACATAGCTTTTTGTGTAAACAAAAAGCCTAAAAGTCTCTTAAGCCAATGAGGTTAAATAGTTTAATGCCGGATTCTCAGTTTACAGGAAGGGTAGGGCACCGATCCTGATAATTTTCTAAGAGCGCAATATACATCATAAATGATGTGTGTTATATTATTGCTTCGTATTGGAGGTATAAGGAATAACTATATGGCGATAGCATTTGCACGGGTATCGGTACATACCAGATCAAAAGGGCATAGCTCAATAAACGGAGCTGCGTATCGTGCTGGTGTGAGAATGTTAGATGAAAGAACCGGGGAGGTGCATAATTACGAAAACAGATATGATGTAAAATATGAATCCATATTGCTTCCGAATGGGGCAGATAAGAAGTTTTCCTGCAGAGAATTTTTATGGAACGAAGCTGAACGATGTGAAAT
>CAYFQQ010000073.1:0-1881 GCA_964345265.1 uncultured Coxiellaceae bacterium | reverse complement strand
ATTACTGGATTCAGGAGTGGTAAAGGGAGTACAACAAAAACAGACAAATATCTGTTTTTTTTATGCAAAACAAGTAACAATGCGATACTCAGAATAAAAATAAAATATATTAATCTTGTTCGGGCAAGAATAATTGTAATAGTTCCAAATAAAAATAAACATACATAAGAAAACTTAATTTTATTATGCGATAGGCATCTGTGGAGACTTATTGTTGTTATAATAACTGCTGATTGCGCTAAAGCGTTTGGATTGATTCTAGGAATAACACCTGTAAGAGAGTATGGAAAAAAGCCACCGCCATTTTCGATAGGCACTAAAGCATTATTTGTGAATAATAGTCCTAAATAGGCGGAAACAACGATTATAAATATCCATCCCCAGCATAAATTAATCCATCTGTAAAGTTGCTTCGTGGTGTTAATTGAATGAATGGTAAATATTAACAATAAGATAATAACAGCATATTCAATTGACCTATAACATGTCCATGTTGGATAAATCGACCACATACTGGAAAACAACCTGAAACAGCAAAACAACATAATAATCCCAGATAATCCTTTAGTAATCACACCGAAATATTTAATTAAATAGGGGATAAGAATAAAGCATATTATAATAACACAAATTAGTCTGCAGATAACGCTGAGTTCGATCGGGGTATCCTGGATTGTATCAGCACTTCTAAAAACAAAATTCAGCGTACTTAAAAAAAACACCAACCATGCTATCCCCCACCCCTTGGGATAAAAGCGTGGCAAGGATGTAATATTATGTGCCATTAACAAATTCGCCAGGTTTTATTCTAAATCAAACGATAAATGATTTTGTATCGATATGAGATGCATTCTTTATGCTTTATCGGTAAGTTATTTTTTTGCTGTTTTTAATAAAAAGTCTAAAATAATAATATACAGTTATAGCAGTTACTGCATAGCTCAAAACCATAGATAGCATAGCCCCTCTTATAGACCAAAATGCCACGAGCGGAATGCCTATCACTATAGCAATAGTTGTTCTCCAAAGATATGACATAAAAACATACTTAATTCTTTTTGTGGCCTTAAGGGTATTTTCCAAAACAGAAACAACGCCTCCAAAAAATAATAATGGGCCTATGAACAGTACTAAATGATCATATTGTGTGTATTTGCCGTCATAAATTAAATTAAGCATTTCCTTCCTGAACATTAGTAGGAGGAGTGTGTAAATTGCAATACTGCAAAAAAGTATTGATAAGCAATATATTGTTATTGAAACGATGGTTTTTACATCGTCGTTCTTTGATTTCCTGCTAAATGTTGGTATCAAAACCTGACTTAAGGCCATCAATGAATGTAGAACTGGTAATCCCAAGTTCACAACAGCTCTCATTGCAGCTACTCCTTCAAAACCACACCAGATTGGAAGCACAAATGTATAAATATTCGATGATATCCAAATAAGACCGATTGTACTTAAAGACCACTTACCATAATTCCAATGTGCTAATGCAGTATATGTATATGTGTGCAATTTAATATCTCTAAACTGTGGTTTACACCAAAAAAGCGAAATAAGAGATGTTATCGCGGCGCTTCCCGCCAGTATTACAAAGGAATATAAAAGAGAAAAACGATTTGTGAACTTGAGGGCAAAAAAACCTGTCATTAGTAATGAGAAAAATATAAAACTACTTAAAGTTGCTAGCCATGGAATAAAACGTACATAATTAAAACGACGAAACAACCATAAAAACAGTATCATGGGCCCAGCCACTGCTATACCAAGAAACGCTTTTCCGAGTTGAGTATGGCCAAAATAATATGTGAAAAAAGAAGTCAGACTAAAAAGTAAAAAGATGATAATCGCCATATAGCATTGGTATTTTAACAATAC
>CAYFQQ010000072.1:0-4339 GCA_964345265.1 uncultured Coxiellaceae bacterium | reverse complement strand
ACTGCAGCAATCTTCCCCTAGTAAGTTGCAACATAAATAATACCACCAAAAATTTTAGGATTTACGTCAATATCAACCATGCGTTGCACCGCCATACTACCCTGAGGTTCTGTTATAGGTTCTCGCCAAATAAATTGGCCATCACGTAAATCAATAACCACTAATTCACCGTTAGCAAATCCTGTGACAACTTTGTTGCCGAATACGTGGGGTGTACTACCGCCGCGAAGAATTAATGTCGGTTCATCATGGCTATAAATCCATAATTGCTTAGCATTATTAATATTAAAAGCACTCAATTGACCATTTTCAGCTTTGACTAAAAGAACATTTTCTTTCACACAAGGAGTAGCCAGCACTTGGCTAGATAATGGTGCCCACCATACAAAGGCCCCTCTATTCTGATCATATGTTAAAATTTGACCTTCGCTGTTACCAACAAAAAGCATGCTGTTTCCTGCTGCTAAACCGCTGGTTAAATTCATTTTAGTGTAAGTCTTATAAATTTTACGTCCGCTGTTAGCATCTACAGCTGTTATTTCACCTACATAACTATTTACAAATATTCTGTCACCAACTATAGCAGGAGTTAATTTGAGGTATTCACCAGAAGTACCTTGGCTGGCACGAAAAGACCATCGTTGATGTACGTTTAATGTAGGCTTAAAACCAACTAAAGGCGTTGGTGCTGGTGGTTTATATCCTGCACATCCATAAAGAAAGATAATAATAATAAATAATAAGTTTTTAGTACAAAATCTCATAATGGCACCTTTTAAAATTATAACAAGTCATCCCACACTTGATGCGGGATCCAGAAAAAGCCAGTAAGAATAATGGATACCCGCTTTCGCGGGTATGACGAAGGTGGCTAAATATAAAAAAAACTGAATTTATAGAAGTGCTCATAATATGACCCCAATAGTTATTTCATCTGATTTATTTTCATCTCTAAAACCGGCCGCATAACGCTGTTCTCAGTTACACTGCTTAATGCTTTTTTATATTCCTGTAAAGCTTTTGCATTATTCCCTTGTGCTGCAAAAATATCACCGTTAGTTTCAGAAATCTCCGGCATAAAAGCTTTATCATCCACATGTTGTAACAATTGTAAAGCTTGTTGCAGTTGTTTTCTTGCCAATAATATACGTGCTTCTCGAATTCTAGCAATCTGTTTAAAACTTACGTTGCTAGAATGATTAATAACCCATTGCAAATTCTGTTGAGCATCAAAAAACTTATTATTGCTAACGGCTTCTTTAGCCAACATTAAAGATGCTAAAGCCGCATATGGAGTACTGCTATAGTCTTTTTTTAGATTTTCGGCAAATAATCCAAAATCAGTAGTTTTTTGAGTAGCTTTAGCTGAAAGCATTTGTTCATAAAGAATTGAAGCTCGTTGTGCTTGCTTATTTTTATAATAATGCCAGTAACGCCATCCGAAACTGATTCCAAGCACAATAATAATGCTGATTACGATAGTTGTGCCATACTTCTTCCACCAATCTTTTATGACTTGAACCTGATCTTTATCTGACATGTAAACTTCCACAACATTCTCCTCGTTAATCGAATTTTTCAAGTAACTTAATAACTTCTGAAAACTTTAAACTTACTTGTGGCTTATCTTCCCGTAAATATTTTACAGTAATAATATTTTGTTCTATTTCTTTATCGCCAAGAATCAATGCTACTTTTGCACCGCTCTTATCGGCGTGTTTAAACTGAGTTTTAAATCCTCCAGAACTACAACTGGTAATTATACACAACTTTGGCAATTTATCTCGTAATTGTTCTGCTAACAACAAACCACGTTGTCTAGCAATTTCTCCAACTGTTATTAAATAAACATCGGGAGTACTCTCGATTGTCTTTTGGGCTGTTACTATCTCTGCTAATCTTTCCAATCCCAAGGCAAAACCTGCCGCAGGTGTCGCCTTGCCGCCTAGTTGTGCTACTAAATCATCGTAACGACCGCCAGCACATAGTGCATTTTGAGCACCTAACTTCTCCGCAATCCACTCGTACACAGTACAACAGTAATAATCCAGTCCTCTAACCAATCGTGGATTAATTTCATAATGTATTTGAGCTGCATCTAACAAACATTTTAATTTATCAAAATGGATTTTTGATTCTTCATCTAAATAATCAGGCATTTTTGGCGCATGTAAGATCACACTTTGCATATTCGGATTCTTGCTATCCAATATACGTAATGGATTAGTATTCAACCTTCGTTTACTATCCTCATCTAGTTCATTAATATTTTTTTTAAAATAAATAACTAAATCATCACGATAGAGCACACGTGTTTCTTTAGTTCCCAAACTATTTATCTGTAATACTATCTGATCATTAATTCCCAATATATTCCATAAACGATTTATCATAAATATATGTTCGGCATCTATATCTGGTCCTGGTAATCCAAAAGTTTCTACTCCAAACTGATGAAATTGCCGATAACGTCCTTTTTGGGGTCGCTCATGACGAAACATAGGACCCAAATACCACAAACGACGTACCTGATTGTGAAGTATCCCTTGCTGAATACCGGCTCGTACGCAACCAACCGTACCTTCGGGACGCAAAGTTAAGCTATCGCCATTCCGATCGACAAAGGTGTACATTTCCTTAGAAACGATATCAGTAACCACCCCGATTGATCGCTCAAACAATTCAGTGTGCTCAATAATGGGAAAACGGATTTCCTGATAACCATAATTCCTTGCTATTTCTCTTAATACATCTTCTATATACTGCCAATACAGCGTCGATTCCGGCACTATATCATTCATACCACGAATAGCTTGAATACTTTCGGCCATTGATTCTAACTCTGGGTATCATTTAGTGGTAAGGGAAGAACTTGTTGTACCGGATTTTTAAAAGAGACTTGATTAAAAGTTAGTCGTTTTTTGCCCTGCCACCACATTACAACCAATAAAACCAACACAATTGCAATAGCTATATTTACCAATTTGACATAAGTATGTTGTTTGTCTAGCTTGGTTCGAGGTGATGCAATTATATCTAAATTAGCATGCGCCCTTTCCTCATGTAATTCTAAATCATTAAATTTTTTTACAATCTCGTCTTCAGAAAGGCCAACAAGTTTCGCATAAGCTCGTAAATAGCCTCGAGCATAAATTAAAGAAGAAATTTTCGAATAATCATCATTTTCTATATCAAGAACACGTTGTTTATTTATAAACAATTTAGTCGCTACTTCATCTATTGACTTACCCTGCGATTCACGTGCTTGACGCAGTTCTTGTCCTGGACCGATGTTTTGTTGCTGTGAGTCAGTTGTACTCGCCATTAGCTACCTCCTGACAACAAATTATAATATACTCAATTGAGTTTAGCCAATTTACACAGTAACTCTTTCGTCATACCTGCAAAGGGGTATTGTGTAGGGAACAGGCATGCCTGTTCCTTAGGATTCTAATTAATGGTGCACAAAAATTTCAGACGTGTCATGTTGAATCGCTTTTTTCAAATATATACTCGCTAATTTCTTGTCCGGAATTTTTAAAGCACACACTCCAGCATTTTTATAAGCTGCTGCCACATGCAAATAATTGATATCTTTCGTCGCTAATAAAAAATGCTCAATAGCTGCTCGATAATATCTATGGCGACAAAGAAATGCTCCATAATTATTATGCACGGCTCCCATATACGGCATTATTTTAATAGCCTGTAGATAGTACCTCTCTGCTGTTTTTAAATCATGGGATAACTCAAAAAAATATCCCATAGCATCTAAAGCAATTACATCTTTGGGATTCTCACGCAGAGCCAATAATAACTTACTTTTTGCCTGATCAATATTACCATGCTTGAGATATGCCAAACCTAATTGCAGATTATACTTAGCAGCTTGTACATTCGATTTTCTGGTAACTGTAGCACATGCTGTTAAGAAGACAATCAATATAATTAAAAGCAAAAAATTTATAAAACTTTTCATCAATGCTAAAAGTATCGCAATTTTGCTTGTAAATAAATACCGTTTAAATCATTATTGAGAAAGTAATTTAAAAATTTTTAAACTCTTAGAGTTTACGTGGAAAGTTTTGTAACGAAATCTCACCCTGAGCCTAATGAAGTTGTCGACAGACATGAGCATTGGGAAACTTTACCATCACATTCCTCATCTAATTTTTCATCATCAACACTTGACTCAGGTGATATAGGTTCTACATGTTTGCTATGGCGTTGTTGAATAAATGTTCCGTCATTCCCGCGCAAGCGGGAATCTCAAATTAGTTATTGAATAATGTCGTAATATAAATCGCGCCATGAAAGATTCATTTTCTCAATTAATTGT
>CAYFQQ010000071.1:0-5380 GCA_964345265.1 uncultured Coxiellaceae bacterium | reverse complement strand
TTCAATAACTAATTTGAGATTCCCGCTTGCGCGGGAATGACAGAACATTTATTCAACAACGCCCCATGGATTGGCCGGAATCCAGTAACAAGGATGTTTAACGTTCATTACGTTGAGCCACGTGGACATTGGATCCCGCGGTCAAACCGCGGGAAGACGAAAAGAGTTGCGGGATGACGTGCTTTCTTATGTCGAATTGAGGTTATATTAACAACCAATTTGGTTCTATGTGAAGTTCTTTATGATGATTCCAATTCCCGCTCAAAGAATGATTCTTAAGTCGTTGCGGTAAAGATTTTTCTTCTTCAATAAGCTTCATAACTTTTTGAATTATCCTAATATCTTTACCACGTTTCTTTACACGTTTTAAATCACGTTTAAATTGGGTTGTATACTCAACGTGGAGCACTATAATAGCTCATTGAACAAAGCATCTACACTAGCAGCCTCATGTGTTTTTCCAGCATCCGCGTCTTTCATTGCTTTGACAGTTGTCTTATTGGGTATCTTAACTTCAAATGGAATGCCCTTATTTAAACAAATTTGAGCATAAAACATACGTATTGCTTCTGCCGAAGTTAAACCGACTTTATGTATTATTAACTCAGCCCTATTTTTTAATTTTGGGTCGATTCTTGTATTTATTGTTGCAGTCATAATAATCACCTCAATTATATGTGTAATATATGTTATGCAAAAATGCAAGCCTTTTCTGACAGCAATTCTCATTTTGATGCTGTCATTCCCGCGAATGCGAGAATCCATTTAATTTGGGGCTCTTTGGATACCCGCCTTCGCGGGTATGACGTGAAATAGCACTTAAAATTGGTCAAAATTAGAATTGCTGCTTTTCTGAAAATGCTTATGGCAACTGTTACATAATCCGCAAGCCCGGTTTATTTTACTTTACCTTTTTTAAAATGTTTACGGCATACAGCAACATAACGTTCATTACCGCCGATTTCAATTTGTTCTCCTTCTTTAATCACTTCGCCTTGCTGGTCGATACGGACGTTCATAATAGCTTTTCTGCCGCAATGACAGATTGTCTTTAATTCTATTAAAGTATCAGCCAAAGTTAACAAGTACATACTGCCTTCAAATGGTTCCCCTTGAAAATCGGAACGTAACCCGTAAGCTAATACCGGGATATCCAGTGAATCAGTAATATCACATAATTGTTCTACTTGCTGTCTGGTTAAAAAATGAGCTTCATCTATTAACACACATTTAATATTATTATTTTGTAATTTCTGAGAAGTATGTTGATAAATATTAAAATTTTTATCAAAAGACAGTGCTTCAGCTGCAAGACCGATTCTTGAACTTATCGTTCCGATACCATATCGAATACCAACATTAGGAACAAATAACAAAGTATCCATACCACGCTCATTATAGTTATAACTAGATTGCAATAAAGTAGTGCTTTTTCCAGCATTCATCGCAGAATAATAAAAATGTAATTTAGCCAATGTGAAATCCTCGTTAAGAATTAAATAGGTAATTTTATTGTATCATTATATAATTATAAGAGGTGATCGAAACAAAAGAAAGGCGAGTTATGAGAATAGTTACTATCTGGACAATAAATTGTATTTTAAGCTTGATTGCAAGCTGTGCTTGGGCTACACAACAACCCGCTAATTCCAATACGGCTGAAACTCAGCCCGAGCAAATAATGTTATATTGCCCACAACCTGAAGAATTAATAAGAGATGGCCCATGGTGGCATGTGGACAACATTTGGAAAAGCTATAACCAATCTCTTGTGGAGGAAATTCAAGAGTTTAGTGGTGCGCAATGGATTGGAGTAAAAGTTGGCAAAATTATTTGTCTATATAAAGGTAAAGAAAAACCAACTTTTCCAGTTGCCCTGGAACCGGTACATCCTGTGCTTGTTCCAGCTCCGAATGGACCAAACTGGATAACAACTGAGGAAGGATATAAAAAATGCATATCTGATGACGTTAAAGATTGCCCATTCACTCAACAAAAACCAGCTGATAATTCAAATATTTATGAGCAAATTAAGTATAAAATGAAACGGATAAACGGAAAGTAAAACATGCTTCTTTTGTTACCATCTCCTATAGTTGGCAGCATCGCTATCGTTCTTTACTTGTTAAATGCCATTTTCATACCAAGTACAGTGTGTATAGTTGGATTAATACATTATTTATTACCACTTACTGTTTGGCGCACCTTAACTAATCGGATAATACAAAACCTTATAATAACTTGGATAAGAATAAACAATTTTATTATCAGGCTTACCACCAAAACTAAATTTGATGTTTCAGGAATCGGAAATCTACAACGTAAGGGTAAGTACTTTCTGATTTGCAATCACCAAAGTTGGATAGACATCTTAATAATATATAAAATTTTCGGCCAACGTATACCAACGTTAGCATTTTTTTTAAAAAAACCTCTTTTATGGACTTTACCACTTATTAGTTGGACATGTTGGATCATCGGTTTTCCATTCATGCAACGCTATAGCAAATCTTATCTAAAAAAACACCCAGAAAAGAAAGGCAAAGACTTAGAAATCACCAAGCGCTTCTGTCAAAGATATGAAAAATATCCAGTTACAGTTACAAGTTTTTTAGAAGCAACTCGATTTACCTTAGAAAAAAAATATCATCAACATTCTCCATACGAACATCTTTTAAAACCAAAAGCACATAGCTTTGCATTCGTTTTAGCTGCCATGGGCAACGCTTTACAGAACATCATTAATGTTACTATCATTTATCCTGAGCAAAACATTAGTTTTTGGAATTTTGTTTGTGGTAGAATTAAAAAAGTTATTGTGCATTATGAGATCATTCCAATCAGTGAAAATTTACGTGGAGATTATTCCGGGAATCGTGAATTCCGCAGCAAATTTCAAAAATGGCTAAATCAACTGTGGCAGGAAAAAGACCAATTAATCGAAAAATATACCAATAAATAAAAGGAAAACAATCATGAACGAAGCAAGTAAACAACAAACTAAAGTAGTTAAAAAAACTAAATCACCGCTAGGAAAAGTACTTATCGCCATCATAATAATACTCATGTTCTTATTATGCTTAGGACTTATCGGCTGGCAAAACTATCAACTATCAAACTTACAAACAGCGTTGCAACGAACTCAAACAAACCTGAAACAACAAAACAGCATCATTCGAAGCAATCAATCTAATTTGCAACATGTCATGAAATTAATCAGTCACGGTACTATAGATTGGATATTATTAGAAACAAATCACTTAATAAAACTCGCCGATATCAATTTGACTATAAATGATAATATCCCGCTAGCCATCAAATTATTACAAACCGCTGACAATCGCATTGCTGCATTAACTGATCCTTCTTTAATACCTCTACGACAAACTCTAGCAAACGATATTAACACGTTGCAATCGACTCCAAAGGTAGATATTTGGGGAGTTATTTTACGTATTGAAACATTAAATAACCAAATAGGACAAACTGCCATAATATCAAATTCTTTCATTAAACCAAAAGAACATGTTAAACAAATCGAAACCAAAGTTGCTCCAAAGTTATCCTGGCGTAATCTTTGGCAAGTGAGTTTACACAAGCTAAAAAATATATTCGTTATTCGGCATCAAAAAGATGTTCCACAATCTTTACCCTCTTTAGAACAACAAGTTTATCTAAGACAAAAAATTCAACTCTTACTTGAACAAGCGCAATGGGCGGTAGTCCATAAACAATCAAAGATATATCACTTATGTTTACAAAATGTTAATAAATTAGTTAATGTCTATTTTGCTCATAATCAACAAGCGGCAAAAAATATTTCACAAGTTATAGAGGAATTACAAAAAATAGACATAAAACCTGCTACGCCAAATATATCTGCATCTATACGAGCAATCCATGAAGCACAACAGCAATCATTCAAAGGAACAATGTCATCATGAAACGTTTGGTAGTCCTATTTCTAGTTTTATTAATAGCAATTTGGCTGGGATTAGTAATGCACGCCGATCCTGGATACGTGCTAATCGCTTATAAATCATGGAGTGTCGAGACAACTTTATGGGCAACTCTGTTAGCAATATTATTGTTATTTATAATATTATATTTTTTCATCGCTTTATTCCGCAGAGCAAATATCGCATCAGGACGTGTCTATAGCTGGTCATTAGAAAGACATTTACGCAAAGCTCGCAGACAAACCAACTTGGGTTTATGCGAATGGGCAGAAGGGAAATGGGCACAAGCAGAAAAAAAATTACTTAAATCTGCCAAATATAGTGAAGTTCCATTGCTAAATTATCTGATCGCAGCTCGCGCTGCTCAGGGTGAAGGTGAATACGATAAACGTGATACTTATTTACGCATGGCACACGCATCTACTCCCGGAGTTGAAGTAGCAGTTGGTTTGACGCAAGCGCAACTGCAATTATCAGCAGGACAACTAGAAAGAGCTTTAGCAACCCTAACCCACTTAAGCCGCCTAGTTCCCAAACACACATACGTGATGCGATTGTTACAGCAAGTTTATGTAGAATTGCACGATTGGAAAAGTTTACAAGATTTGCTGCCGGCACTGCACAAATATAAAGTGCTCAAACCGAAGAAGTTACAAAATTTGAAACGAAAATTATATTTACAATTACTAGCTCACGGAACAAAAGAAAACAATTTTGAATATTTATCTGATACTTGGTCAAAAGTTCCTAGCGAATTACAAAGTGATCCTGAGTTACTGTTAGTTTATAGTGATGCATTAATCGAAAATAAAAAAAGCATAGAAGTTGAAAAACTATTACGCAACACACTAAAGAAATCCTGGGATAGCAGATTAGTAGAAAAGTACAGTATGATTACCGACGTCGATCCCGTCAAACAACTCGCAACAGCAGAATTCTGGTTAAAAACTCACGATAATGACCCCGTGCTTTTACTCTGTTTGGGCAGACTGTGTAAACGACAACAATTATGGGGTAAAGCACAACGTTATCTTGAAACCAGCAAAACTCTAAAAAGCACTCCTGCAGTCTATCACGAACTAGGGCAAGTCATGGAAGCTTTAGGTAATAAAGACGCTGCTTTAGATTACTACAGTAAACAGCTGCTTAGCGAATAGTAGATGATACCTTCGCCAAGGCTATGGAGGGTATTCTCTTCGCATTCATCCACAGGTAAATCCATGGTTTTCTGCGAAGGAGGATAAATACTCAGATAAATATTTGCAGTACAAAAATTGGCCTTTATTTTGGTACTACAAATAATCACAGCAATTCTCATTTTGATGCTGTCATTCTCGCGAATGCGAGAATCCATTTAATTTGGGGCTCTTTGGATACCCGCCTTCGCGGGTATGACGTGAAATAGCACTTAAAATTGGTCA
>CAYFQQ010000070.1:0-4281 GCA_964345265.1 uncultured Coxiellaceae bacterium | reverse complement strand
TTGACCAATTTTAAGTGCTATTTCACGTCATACCCGCGAAGGCGGGTATCCAAAGAGCCTCAAATTAAATGGATTCTCGCATTCGCGAGAATGACAGCATCAAAATGAGAATTGCTGTTCTTCCAAATAATTATTATCATTCAAACTATTTTTCTTGTAAACTATACATTTAAATACGAGGATAGAAAATATGAAAGCATTGGCTAAGCTAAAATCCGAACCTGGTATTTGGATGTATGAAGCCCCAATTCCGCAAATAAATCATAATGATGTCTTAATTAAAATAAAAAAAACCGCGATTTGTGGAACAGATGTCCACATTTACAATTGGGATGAATGGTCACAGAAAACGATACCAATTCCTTTGATTACCGGCCATGAATTCGTTGGCGAAATAGTTGATATCGGAAAAGAAGTTACCGGTTTTAAAGTCGGTCAACGAGTTTCTGGTGAAGGTCATATAGCATGTAATCATTGCCGTAATTGCAGAGCAGGAAGAAGACATTTATGTTGTGCTAACGAAGGAGTTGGAGTTACTCGTCAAGGTTGTTTTGCTGAATATTTAGCAATTCCAGCGGTCAATGCCTATCCCATACCTAGTAGCATAACTGATGATCAAGCAGCAATACTTGACCCGCTTGGTAATGCTGTTCATACCGCCTTATCATTTGATCTCGTAGGCGAGGATGTATTAATTACTGGCGCAGGCCCAATAGGCATAATGGCTACAGCCGTTGCTCGTCATGTAGGTGCACGTTACGTTACAACAACTGACATTAATGACTATCGGCTTAATCTTGCTAAACAAATGGGAGCAACTAGAATTATTAATGCCACTAAGGAACGTGTTAAAAATACAATGCATGAATTAGGTATGAATGAAGGTTTTGATGTTGGCCTAGAAGCATCTGGAAACAAAGACGCTTTCAATAGCATGCTTACACATATGAATCATGCTGGCAAAATTGCTTTATTAGGCTTTCTTCCACAAGATACCACGTTAGATTGGAATAACATTATTATGAAGGGCTTAATAGTCAAAGGGATTTATGGTCGCGAAATGTTCGAAACATGGTACAAAATGATCGCCATGTTACAAAGTGGTTTGAATATCGATCCAGTTATTACTCATCATTTCTCCGCCGATGACTTCGAAAAAGGATTTGCAATAATGGAATCAGGACAATGCGGTAAGGTTATTCTGAACTGGGAATAATTAAATTAGGAGTTAATAATGAAGCGAGATTTCTATGAACATTTACAGCATGAAACTCAGAATCTAAAGAATAATGGTCTATTCAAAGAAGAACGTATTATAACCTCACCTCAACAAGCCGAAATACATGTAAAACCAGATGACAAAGTATTAAATTTCTGTGCTAATAATTACCTTGGTTTAGCAAACCATCCGGAAATGATCAAAACTGCGAAAGCTGCTATTGATAAATACGGTTTTGGCATGTCTTCAGTGCGTTTTATTTGCGGGACTTTGGATATACACAAGGAACTAGAAAAACGTTTAAGCAACTTTCTGGTTATGGAAGATACTATACTATATTCATCATGCTTCGATGCCAATGGCGGCTTATTCGAAACTATTCTCGAACCTGAAGATGCTGTTTTTAGCGATGCCTTGAATCATGCTAGCATTATTGATGGTATTCGCTTATGTAAGGCTAAGCGTTTTCGTTACGCTAATAATGATATGACAGATCTTGAGAAACAATTACAAGAAGCTCAAAACTTTCGTTTCCGCTTAATTGTTACTGATGGCGTATTTTCTATGGATGGCATTATTGCTAATCTTCCAGGAATATGTGATTTAGCAAATAAATATGACGCCTTAGTGATGGTAGATGACTCACATGCAGTAGGTTTCATGGGCGAAAAAGGTCGGGGTAGCCATGAATACTGTAAAGTTATGGATCGAGTAGACATTATTACTGGGACACTGGGCAAGGCTATGGGAGGAGCTTCTGGCGGATATACTAGTGGGCGTAAAGAACTGATAACTTGGCTAAGACAAAGATCGCGTCCCTATTTGTTTTCCAATACTTTAGCTCCTGTAATAGCTGCAACTTCAATAAAAGTTCTCGACATTTTGGAATCTAGCGATGAACTGCGCCAAAAAGTTCATGAAAACGGTAAATATTTTCGTAAACAAATGGAAGACCTGGGCTTCGATTTAGTTCCTGGAGAACATCCAATCATACCAGTAATGATTTATGACGCTAAGTTAGCAAAAACTATGGCTAATGAGCTTTTAAAAGAAGGTATTTATGTAATCAGTTTTTCTTATCCTGTAGTTCCTGAAGAAAAAGCCCGTATTCGTGTACAATTATCTGCGGACCATGAACAACAACATTTAGATAAAGCGATAACAGCATTTGCTAAAATCGGCAGAAAACTTGGTATAGTTAAATCTTCACATTAGGATAATTTAGCTTTAAAACACGAAGGGCTCGATTAGTCTGTTCAACATTTCCTAGAGCACTATAAGCTTTGACCATAATTTTCAATGCTTCAATAACTTGTGGAGCACCCTCAAAGTGTTCAACTATATAGGCGGCACGATTAGCTGCAGCAACATAAGCTTGGTGTTGCAAATAAAAATTAGCAACTTGCAGTTCATGCCCTGCAATCAAATTGCGAATATATAACATGCGATTACGGGCATCATGAGCATACTTGCTTCTTGGAAACTGAGTAACTAGTTCATTAAA
Organism: uncultured Coxiellaceae bacterium; assembly: GCA_964345265.1. Lineage (GTDB taxonomy): Bacteria > Pseudomonadota > Gammaproteobacteria > UBA9339 > UBA9339 > CAYFQQ01. Next base: position 1,558 of record CAYFQQ010000070.1, on the reverse strand, counting down.
ATCAACAAATGCTTTTTGCATTGAGGATAAATCACGCGCAGAAGGATCTTTAACATAAACGTTGTCTAACCAAGTCTTACCCTTTTCGAAATTGGCCATAGCTCTTAAATAATAAGCGTAATCAACTCGTGAGCTTCTAGGATACAAATGAATGTAACGCTCAGCTACGGCTGCAGTAGCGGCATAATCGCCGCCCTCATAATAAGCATAAACTAAATTTATTAACCCAGATTCAGCATATTCTCCAAATGGATATAATGTATCTAAAGCTTCAAAGTGTTGTACAGCTGAATCATAATTCTTTTTCGAAAGCGCTTGCACGCCGCTCTCATAAATCTGTTTAGCAGTTTGGTTTTTAAAAGCATCTATACTGCTCCTACTTTCTGCTGCACAGCCAACTATTAATAAAGCTAAAACTAAAACTGTGATAAAATTAATAACTTTCATATTTTATAGAATACACATTTTCAATAGAAATGTAAATCATGGACATCAATATACCAAAACACTTGGATAACAAACGTTTAGATCAAGCAGTAGCTGAACTTTTTCCAGAATATTCTCGAGCTCGTTTACAGGCATGGATTAAAGCCGGACAAATTACAGTTGACGGTAAAACGTTAAGACCTCGAGATAAAGTTCACACTGGACAACATGTCGAAATTAATCCTATTATCGAACCTGTAGAAACTTGGCAACCACAACCAATAACGTTAGATATTATTTATGAAGATAAAGATATTATCGTAATTAATAAACCAGCAGGACTAGTTGTACATCCAGCAGCAGGTAGACCACGTAGTACTATGTTAAATGCCCTGCTCCACTATGCCTCCGAACTTGCTAATTTACCTAGAGCTGGAATTATTCATCGACTAGATAAAGACACTTCCGGTTTGTTGGTAGTAGCTAAAAACTTAAAAGCTCATACTAAATTAGTAGCTGAGTTGCAAGAACGCAAGATAACTCGTGAATATGAAGCTATCGTCAATGGAGTCATGACCGCTGGTGGAACTGTGAATGCTCCTATCGGACGTCATCCACGCGACCGAAAACGTATGGCAGTTATAACTTCTGGTAAAGGTAAACCAGCAATCACTCACTATAGAGTCATTAAGCGTTTTCGTGCTCATACTCACATTAAAGTTATTTTGGAAACCGGACGTACCCACCAAATCCGTGTTCACATGGCGTATATACATTATCCAATAGTCGGAGACCAAATTTACGGGGGTAAACAAAAATTACCTAAAGGTATAAATGAAGAACTAAAACAATATTTACAAAATTTCAAACGTCAAGCGTTACACGCTAAACGCTTAGGTCTTATACATCCTACAACTGGTAAACAAATCGATTGGCAAACCCCATTGCCCCACGACATGCAACAATTACTTAAATTACTAAAAAAGGATTTTCAGTAATGGTTTTAAAAATATTAAAAAACTTAATAAAAATTGACGAGTATCTCTAGAAATTTAGTTTTAGACTAAAAAAGCAGTCTCGTGTCATTCCCGCGAAAGCGGGAATCTAGTATTTACAAGGCTTTTCTGGATTG
>CAYFQQ010000069.1:0-6413 GCA_964345265.1 uncultured Coxiellaceae bacterium | reverse complement strand
CTTATTAAAAGCATTGTGCACAAAAGTTGTCTTAAGAGCAAAACCTTGAGTATCGACTACTCGCTTTGCAACGTTGCCAGCTTTATCATGATCAAAACTAGTAACGATTCCAGATGGGTCTTTATGTTCTATGTGCCATCCGCATAAATTATATTTGTCCTCAGTTTCCTGATTTAATTCATCGGTACGTTTTTCAATTTGTCCATCCGGACCGTATGCAATGGTACGACTATTACCTAAACCGTCTGTGGATTTTTCTATTTCTCCAAAAGCATTACTCTGCTCATCTCGATGAATCAACGGCTGACCTTGTTGGTCACAACCTTCGATACGATGAGTACGTTGTACGTGATCATATTTATGTTTTGTGATTTCTTGTAAAGAATTAACTTCGGTCTCAACACGAGTAAATGCATCATGTTCAATAGTATGTACCGCATTTAACGGATTGACAGTTCTGGCAAGATACCCTAATTTATCGTAACCCATCTGATGTTCGTCACCAACTTCATCTATATATGAGGTTAGTTTATTTAAAGGATTTTCATAGCGACGGCTAACCGTTGTTGATAAATCTGCGCTAGAGGTTTTCGTCTCTGTTTCTAAACCCCGCATATCACTGAAAATATGCTCTACGGTAATACTTGGTTGTTTATCGGCTATCGGCTTTCGTTCAACTGTATATTCTCTAAAAGCGTTATATTCTTGTTCCGTTATATATCCTTCAGGATCGATTTTTCTAAAAAGGAGGCCGCGTCTATTGTGTTCGAACTGGGTAATAGCATCTTTGGTATCATCCTTTAGACTATCAAATAGTTTCTGAACTTCAGGAGTTATAAATCCTCCGGTTAAGTTTGTTCCTTCCGGAATGAACTCTGCATAATCACGAGTTATTTTGATTTCACCAAATGTATCATAGTCTTGTTCACTAATTGCACCTCTGGGATTAACTATAAAACGTAATTGTCTCGCAGCATCATAATAATAATGAGTAATGTTGCCCAGAGAATCGGTTGTTGTTAACAGCAAACCGCTATCATCGTACAAATGACGTAACGAATGATGGGCCCAAATCTTTTCCTTTTCTTCTTCGGTACTGGCATCATCTATCGCTTTTGCTACTCGCGGTTTTGCTTCTGCAGTTATTTGTTGCCAACCATCATAGCGATCCAAAGTTTTACGGTTTGTCTTCTCATCTTTTTGATCTACAACACCAGATAAAGTTCTATCGTCCATTTCATTATGAGCAGTTATTTGCTTAGTTTGATTCGATGAATTTTCCCCTGTTTCCCGACTCAATGCATCATACTCATAAGTCGTTACATGATCTTCAGAATCAGAATCGGGCCGTAACTTAGATAAATCTCTCGTCTTACTCGGCTCTGCCTTCACATGATTGGCAAAACGTGTTTGTTTTGCTGCTTTGCCAGAAGCATAAAATTCGCGCTCTATCATATATTTTTCACCGTTAATTTCGGCTATACATAATCCCCTTGCGTCATAATAATAGTAATGATGAATATCTTGTTCTGATGGTTTAGGACGTACCTCGTCTAAAGTAGATAAATGTTCAGTTGCAGTTGCGTAATGAATCCTCTCTATTATCTGACCTGCCACATCTCGCTTATATTCCACAACATAACCTGCTGGGTCTTGCTCACCTATTTTATTGCTATTAGCATCATAAAAATATTGCCAAAAACGATCCTTAGTAACATCGGGTTTTAACGAAATAGTTTTGCCCTGTTTTAACTGATCTAATTGATCTTGAGGCAGAATATCTGCATAGGCAATTTTACCAATTGGCCTATTTATACTGTCAGATTTATACTCAACAATATAGCCGCAACTATCGACCTCGTAATGTAAACGGTTACTTTTATCATAAAATTCATAACTGCGCCGATCATTCATCAAATCTCGCTTTAACAGATGGCGCACATCAGAAACCGTCGGCAGAATCTTTGGGAAGGGTTGTAATTCATTTAATGATATAGGAATAGCATACTCTATCTTACTTGTGTACCTGTGAATATTATCATAAGTATGCTCTATTACTGCGCCAAGTTGATTAATCTCAAAAATTAATCTATTCTGGCGATCAAAGAACGTATAATGTACTTTACCATCTGGCTGTAAAGTTTTTATTATTCTCCCTAAAGCATCACGTTGATATTGCGTATTACGGCTCTGTATAAGTATACCTGATGCTGCTATTTGTGACATTTGGGCAATTTGCCCCGTAGTATCCCAGATACTTTTTTCAACACGGCCATTTGGTCTGGTAATCGTTACTGAATTATAATCCTTGTGTTCATAAGTTGTTTTTTGTTTAACATTGCTTCCTTGAGCATTAATCTCTTCCTTGGGACGATACAGATCATCGTAATCCCGAACATATTTTGTTGTCAGCTTATCTGACTGACGAATATCTTTAGCTTCCCGCTTACCATAATAAGCCCATTCAATTTCGGTCTTACCCATCGCAGCGTCTGGAAAACCATGTCCATGTTCATCTATATGAGCATATTCCTCAGACTTGCTAAGCTGTCCTCGTGAATCGTGAACATATTCGCTCAACTGAATTTTTTGTTGATTCTGGTTAGCACACCACTTTTCCATTTCTTCCAAAGTAGGAACTTCCTCACTGATGTCATAAGCAGTATCTATGTAAACGCGCTCCTCATTCACATCACCGTATTTATCATAACGATACTCTGTAACTCTGCCCGTTGGACTTATCTTAAAACGCAATACTCGATTACCAAGATGTCGTTTATCATAGTCATTGTCATAAACATAGCGATTTATCAAATACTCTGGAAGAGGATTTTTAGTTATTAAATATTTTAGATGCACATTTAAAGCACCGTTATCTTGATTGTGTTTAAAATGTTCTTCCTGATTCTGCGGTCCTTTATGATGGCAGCGTAATCCCAATGTATCATACTCATAAATTTCCTGACTGCCATTAGGGTGTGTAACTGTATCTAATTGCCCCTGCATCGTGTATTTGTAACCGGTAACATCAGGTGGATTAATAGGACTAGTATCACCATTCTCACGGATTACTTGTGTTGCTCGATTTTGGCCATTAAACAATATACTAGTCTTCTGTTGATCTACAGGATCCACAATTGAAGTTGTCTTTGATGGCTGATCATAATTAATGGTACAAATATTGCCGCTCTTTTTGCCGCTCATTACTCTGGTAACCCAAGATTTATGATCAGGTTGAGGTGTGTAATCGAAACCAAGCTGGGTACCATCACTTTGATCGATACAATTAATTAATAGACTATTTGTAAAATAAGTATAATTAATTTCATAACTACCCGGATTACCTATTAGTGTCTTCAATAATCTTCCATCAGTAGCAAAATGGTGAGTTTGCAATGTCGTCTCATTGCCATTTTCTATCATTACAAAACTCACATCTTTGCCAGCACGTCTTACTTCATAACGATTCCCAGTTGGGCCTTGGATCGCTGTTAAATTTTGAGCATTATATTCACAAGTTGAGGTACGCCCTTTAACATCTGAAAACCGTCTTAATAACCCTTGGGCATCATACACTTCTCGACATCCAGTCGCAGGATCAAACCAATTCCATGTCTGTTTATTCTTATCATAAGCCAATGTAGGCTGCCCCTCTCCACAGCCTGGAGCCACATAAACTTGCCTTGCTTTATCAAAAGTATAAATCGTCTCATGACCGTCTTTTTCTATCAAAGTAACTGTCTGACTTGTTGAATTCGGTTTATCTAACGATTTAAGTGCTAAGCGCCATGGTGTCTTTGCCTGACTATTATATATAAACCCAAAATGTATAGGACCGCTCATTTCGACTGCTTTTGCCATATGATCCGCAACGATCAAATTACCTGTGGCAACATTAACATAGGTTTCTAATTCCCCCTGACCAAATAAATGGTCTGGTAAAATTTTTCCAATAGCAGTTAAAGATGAATAAGAAACACCAAGTCCAGAACCTGCAACTGGTGAAAACGGATATTTAAACATAATTAGATACTCCCAGTATTACAATAATTGAATGATCTATGTAGACTTTCCCGCTGTTGTGCCAAAGCACGTCCAATAATGTGACCGCCCGGAACTGAAATAGCTACAGTATCAATCCCAGCTTCAACCGCAGCAAAAAATCCGTGATTACGATAACTCTGAGTTATCGAGCTTACAATATTTCTACCATTTATGACTACTGGCATAAGCAAATAACCAAGTAAAGGATTACCAGTTATGGTACCAACTGCCCAAGCTGCACCGTATATACACCCTAAACTAAGCAAACCACTGGCTGCCTTTTCAATAGTGCTTTGCCAAGTAACTTCATCATTAGCTTGTACATTTAGAGGCTTATTATCCTCCTGTTCTCCACTCACAGAATTATCCCTTGTTTTGGATTGTTTGTGTGCTTCCTTTAATATGGAAATAACATCATGTAGTAATGTTTTCGTTCCTGAATGTTTAGTACGTAACATTAATTCTGAGGTATCTTTTAATAAAATACCTTCACTAGAATTTGCAAATTGCAGCAATGATTTCTGCAAATACCCGGGCAAATAACTTTCTACATATGCAAAAAATTCCTGCCGAAAAGCAAGGGCTGCTGCTAAACAATATTCGATTAAATTTCCGGAAAAAAAGCTATTAGCAAATTGATCATTAAAAATTTCCGCAAAACTACGAATAACACTTTCTCGTCTACCAAATTTATGGTACCTCCTGACGCCCAAATAGTACCTTGGAATATAATCTTGCTCATAAGCTGTTAAATTTAGAGAAGGAGAATCAAAAAACGGATTTAAAGTTGTGACTTCTTTAATACCAAATATATTTTTAATAGTCGTGTCGACTAGTACAAAAACATATGGCGCTCTCACACTTGACGCTGGTGAAATCCAACAATTGCTCATATCTACTTGATTCGAATCAATAGGATTATCAGTAATATTGAGATGGGTTATTGGAATACCACTAGAAGGTAAAACACGACAAATAGCTCGTGCACCATCCGTACTTATATTATTGCCAAAAAGTGACCATTGAATAGTCTGGGTTCTTGGTTGTGAATTGTAGATAGCCCATTTCTGATCTCGACTGATGTGCACATCGCCTAACGTGTTATTATGCGGTACTGATGTAATTAAAACTTTGGCAACTTCCAAAGCACTATTACTATCAAGTTGATTATTTCCGAATCGCACGGTTTGTAAATTAGTAGCAGGGAGCATTTCAGCAAACTTTCTTAGACCAAAATTAGTTATCTCACAATTCGTAAAATCAACATAAGAAATATTACTACCAGTAAAAGTATCAGTAATAGCTATAATTCCAATATCGCCAATCAAGTTATTTTGTAATGAAATTCGAGTGACGACTGTGTTATTTCTTAAAACTGTCGCTAATGTAGAAATACCTTTGGCTGTAATTTTATTGCCAGCTACATTTAGTTTACCCATTTGACTATTTGAATTTGCAAGCGCTCTGCATAATTCGCTCACCCCGGTATCTTCTAAATTATTCATAGAAACATCAAAGTCTTTTACACTAGAATTTGTTAAAGCGAGCGCAAGATCTGCCATCCCTAATTCCGTAATTCGATTTCTACTAAGTTTTAACACCTCAATCTGCGTTTGTGGTAAATACTTGCTAAAAAACCAGATACCCGAATCTCCGATTTCATTATCGCTTATATCAAACACACGTACAGTTGAATTTACTAATCCTGGTGAAACAAAAGCTATTCCTTCATCAGAAAAACTATTGCCAGAAACTTTTACATCTTCGAGTTTTGTTGAATTAACTACTCGAGCAAATGATCGCGCGCTAGCTTGAGTTAATTCGTTATTCGATACATCGAAACTACGTAAATTAGAATCCGGTAAAAAAATGATTAATGAAGAAAACTCTACATCACCAATATTACTACTAGCAAGACGAAATATTTTTAAAGGGTTAGTTGTGATATATTTTCCTAAAGACTGCAGATCTACATCAGTAAAATCATTATTCGATAAATCTAATGACTCAAGCTGATCTGAAAAACTAATTGCTAACCTATCAATCCCTCGCTGACCAAATTCATTTCCACCCAAAGAAAGCTCTTTAAAAGTAGCATTTTTAAACGCAGAAGCAAATTGAATAATATCGTCATCAGTAAGTCCGTTACTAGATAATTTAAAAATTTGTAAACCGGGTAAATTACTTAAGTAACGTCCAACTGCTGCAGAACCTTCTCTACCAATATTATTACAAGATAAATCGAAGTATTTTATATTCTTATTCGTTAACGATTCCATTAAAGCTACAGTTGAATTTGCTCCAATACCGCGATTACCTAAATCTAAGTGTTCCATTGTTGGAACTTTATCAAGAACTTCGGCAAGTAA
>CAYFQQ010000068.1:0-1981 GCA_964345265.1 uncultured Coxiellaceae bacterium | reverse complement strand
ACAATTAATTGAGAAAATGAATCTTTCATGGCGCGATTTATATTACGACATTATTCAATAACTAATTTGAGATTCCCGCTTGCGCGGGAATGACGGAACATTTATTCAACAACGCCATTCATGTAAATAAGTAGGTGGCAATGGAAGATAGGGACGAAAAACGTGTGTGCACAGGGCGCAACTTTATACTGTTTTTAGTGTTTCTATATATTGGTATAGCTGCAGTAATATCGGGACTTGCTGGAGGTTCTGCTTGCTTAGAGTTAGGTAAATTTTTGCGGCTGCCACAATTTACAGAACTAGGAATTGGAATGTTTTTTGGTGGTCCTATCTGTGGTGCTTTATGTATATTACATGGTGCACTTAAGATGGATAAGAAAAACTCTCAATGAAATAGGGCATGGACTCATGTTTATTTGCCAATACCCGCTGCTATAGGTTGATTACTAATACATTCTAAGTAGAAATATGTTTCAACAACAAACTACTAATTTCGATCTTAATGCATTAAAAGTCCTCTTTTCGTATGAAAATATTTCTTCAAATATACAGGTATGTGATAATGATATTACTTTTGGTTCTCATAAAGAACCCGAAACAGATTTCATAAAATTTGGTTACATTGGTGAAGATCTACATTTCAGACCTACAAATAACAACCCTGGAGGTTGGAAATTGCATATTGCAATAAATGACTCTGTCAACCAAGGAGTAGAGGTTGCTAGAGCTTGGAATATCATTTTAGATATACTAATCGAACAGCGAATAAGTATGTCCAAAGTGATTAAACCAGGAGTATTTCTTACCCATAAAGATAAAGCACAAGCAGGTAAACAGATAACCATTTATCAATTTTTTAATCCTAATCGTGATTGGAATTTGATTATTAATCAAATCGAATCTCGACTTAGGGATAGTAATATTGCACAAGGACAATTTAGCCTAACTGATCGACCTATATCGCAAAGTAGATATATTTCATACCGTAACGACTTAACTCAAGATGGTAAGCATTCCATGCTATATCAAACAGCCATGCAATATCCTGAAAGTATTCGTTTTAATCCCTTTGGAAAAGAAGATCCGTTTGTGAATTTTATTTGTTCTGATCCTGAGCCACATACAAACTTAGACATGACTTAACTGGAGACCTTATTATGATATTTACAAATTCTGAACATAACATGCATATTGAATTAACCGATCCATTTACTTGCAGATTATCTACGCTGAGAGAAGACATGAAGAAGCTTGAAAAATTTAGTAAGATGTTAACCTTTTATGCTCGAGGGGCACCATTAGATGGTGGTCAACCGGTAAAGTTTGAGCATACGCTATGTTTAAATGAAAAACACATTTTAGTCAAAGGAGATATTAGCGGTGTTGCATCAGCATTATGTGAATTAGGCTGGATTGAAGATAATTTGCGGGATGATATTATAGAGCAGGTCATGCTTATGATGGCGTCACAAGTGAAAGCAAGAATTTCACCTGCAAGACAAGAATTATTTGCCGAGAAGTTAAATACTACCTTAAGAGCTACAGAACAGTCTCACTATACTCCTGGTGTATTTAGCTAGTAAACCATCATTGGCGTATGAAACCCCAACTGTTTTAGTTTAGATCTATTAATTTTTAGCGAATATATTCAGAATCCCGGCTAACGATAATTAGCCCCATATGTAACTTAAGACAACTTTTTATCTAAATGTAACTTCTTAATCTGGACTTACGCTTTATTCTAAAAATCGGGCTAAATCCACAAAACACAAAATTATAACTGGTTGATTTTAAAAGGTTTTATTTTTTGATGTCGTTGAGTTGGCGTTGTTGAATAAATGTTCCGTCATTCCCGCGCAAGTGGGAATCTCAAATTAGTTATTGAATAATGTCGTAATATAAATCGCGCCATGAAAGATTCATTTTCTCAATTAATTGTATTTTCCATTCTCTATTCCATTTTTTGAGTTGTTTTTCACGA
>CAYFQQ010000067.1:0-23385 GCA_964345265.1 uncultured Coxiellaceae bacterium | reverse complement strand
GACCAATTTTAAGTGCTATTTCACGTCATACCCGCGAAGGCGGGTATCCAAAGAGCCCCAAATTAAATGGATTCTCGCATTCGCGAGAATGACAGCATCAAAATGAGAATTGCTGTTGTTTACATCAATTTTAGCACTTGTCCAACTTTTATAATATTCTTCGATAAATGATTAATTGACTTTAATTTTTGCACAGATATACCATTTTGCTCAGCAATTTTTGTCAAAGTATCACCCTTTTGCACTTTATACAAAGATCTTTTATTATGTTTTGCTGCTAAAAAAGTTCTTGATGGAGGTCGATGTTTAAAATAATCTACAATACCCAACATTAAAGCACGAGCGATTTTGTGTTGGTATTTTGGGTTACGTAGATTTAACTCCTCTCGTGCATTCGAGATAAAACCAGTTTCAACTAACAATGATGGAATATCCGGCTCCTTTAAAACCACAAATGCAGCCTGTTCAACAAAACCATGATGTAACTTTGTAACTCTAGCTAATTGACGAAAAATTGAACTACCAATAGTTAAACTTGTACTAATCGATGCTGTTTGTGCTAAATCAATAAGTACCGAACGCAACATATTACTTTTATTAGCTAATACATGGCCCAATTCCGATTCATTTTCTTTTTGTGCTAACCAGCGTGCTGCTTCACTAGTTGCTCCTCTCTGAGATAAAGCAAATACTGACGCTCCATGCGCGTACCGATTCTTATAACCATCAGCATGAATAGCAATGAACATATCACCGTGGTCGCTACGGGCGATCGCCAATCGTCTACGTAACGATATGAAATAATCACCGTTTCGAGTTAAATCTGCTTTAAAACCATATTGTCTATTTAACAAATTTTGAAGATCCTGAGAGATTGCAAATACAACATCTTTTTCATGAGTACCGTACTGCCCTGTCGCTCCAGGATCTCTACCACCATGCCCTGGATCGATTACGATAATCACATTACGTAATTTTTCATGGCGAGGTACTGCAGATTTTACAGATGGCACTAATTTCACAGATTGTGTGGATTTCGCAGATTTCGCAGATGACGAATAATACTTAGGCCATAAATCTACAACCAATTTTTTATGTTTAGAATGTTTTGAACTTAATAGATAACTGTGATATTTGATAGGTTTTTTCAAATCTAAAACGATACGAAATGTTCCATTCTTATGCTTACTGCTACGAATATTTTTGATCACACTTTGGGACGGCAAGTTACGGTCTAAATTTGTGATCAATCCTGCATTGTATAAATCGGTAATTAATCTATTCGGTTTTTTAATAAGATAAATATGATATTTAACCGGTGAACTTAATTCGTAAGTTAGGCGTGTTTTATTTTTTAAAGCAGAAACATGCAAATCAATAATTTTTACTGAAGATGCAAAAGTTACGCTTGGCAGGAATAAAATTAATGATAATAAAATTACAATTTTTTTAAACTGCAGCATCATATAAAGTTACTATATCAATCTATTTAAAAATTTCAAACATACATTTTAAACGAAGGGTAAACTAGTCTGAATATAAACATCCCGTTCGTTGTTTAATATTTTTATATCACAAATTATATCTGCTTTGGGTAACATGCTTTTACCATTTTCTGGCCATTCAATTAGACATATTGCTGGATGAGAAAAATAATCACGAATGCCAATATTTTCTAATTCTTCCCTCGGATTAGTAACTCGATACAGGTCAAAATGATAAATTTGTTTGCCGCTTAATTTGTAAGATTCAACCAATGTATAGGTGGGACTCTTTATTGCATCTTTATAACCTAAAGCTCGCAAAAAACCACGCACTAAAACTGTTTTACCAGCACCTAATTCACCAGTTAAATAAACAACGCATGATCTACCACAAATTTTGCTTAATTCGCCACCGAGATTCATCATCTCAGTTTCAGTTTTTATACGATAGATTTTGCTATTCATGCATTAATTAACTTGCGGAGGTATGGTAATAAATCGGTAGCTAATAATCCTCTTTCACCTTGTTCTTGCGCAGCAAGATCAGCCGACTTGGAATGCAACAATACTCCTATTCTGGCTGCATGTTCTAACGATAAATTCTGCGCTAACAGTCCCCCGATTATACCGCTCAATACATCGCCCATTCCGCCACTTGCCATGCCCGGATTACCAGCAGTACATACACCGATTATGCCGCTTTCGCCTAATACCAAAGTTCCCGAACCTTTTAATACACAAGTTCCTAAATATTTTTGACGTAGAGTATGTATTGCAGTAAAACGATCGTTTTGAATATCAGCTGAAGTGCAATTTAACAGACGAGCTGCTTCACCAGGATGCGGAGTTAATATCTGGTTTTTATCCTTAGACGGATTTTCTACTAATAGATTAAGACCATCAGCATCGATTACTTTGGGTTTATTAGTTTTTGACGCTATTCGCCAAAGATCTTTGCTCCATGTCGAACGGCCCAAACCGGGACCAATTACTAATACAGTAGCTTTCTCTATTAATTGCTTTAGGTCTTCAGTGGTCTCTACACCATAACACATCAACTCAGGACACATGCCACTCACCGCTACAATATGTTCTTGTCTAGTAGCAACTGTAGTCAAACCGGATCCTGTTCTTGCTGCTGCCTCTCCTGACATTCGTGCAGCCCCTGCCATTCCATAATCGCCACCAATTACTAACACATGACCAAAATCACCTTTGTGAGCAATTCTACTGCGAGGCGGTAAATATTGTTTTAATTCATCCAAATCTAATTTTTCTACATCACTTTTTACTCGATCAAAAACTTCTTTTGGTACCTCGAGATCGTCATATAACACTTCACCACAATATTGAGGTGCTTGACCGGTAAAAAACCCTCGTTTACAACCGACAAAGGTCACTGTTAAGTCGGCTTGTATAGCTATTCCTAAAACATTGCCGGTATCGGCATTTAGCCCAGAAGGTATATCTACTGCTAATATGGGGATTTCATTGCTATTGATCGCCTCTATTGCTACTTTATAGTCATCGCGAACTTCGCCTTTTAACCCGGTTCCTAATAATGCGTCGACAATAACATCGGCTTGTAATTGTTCTTTGATATTAAATGGCTTTATTACGACACCATTCTTTTGGGCATTTTTAAATGCTACCGATGCATCACCGGTTAATTGGTTCGGTTCACTTACATACAATACTGATACCTGTAACCCTTCCTGGTGAGCAAGACACGCGATCTAATAACCATCTCCAGAGTTATTTACAGAACCGCATAGGGCTAAAATTTTGCTTGCTTTCGGCCAACGCTTTTGTAATGCCGAAAATGCCGCTCGCCCTGCACGTTGCATTAATGTATAACCTGGAATACCAAAATCTTGAATGGCAATTCTGTCTAATTCTCTCACCTCATCGGCTCGATATAATTTTTTTATGGGCATTAACATATTTGTTTCCTATTCGGTTTAAATTATAAACCATATTAAATCGAATCGATAGGGCAGACCCCCGTGTCTGCCCCCTACGCCCCCCAAATAGATAATCCGATCAAATGGGAATATGATAATCATCACCAATGAATAAAATTTGCGATTTCAACCACCTTGCCGATGATATCAAATCATGGGGCACGCAATTGGGATTTACATTAATCGGCATCACCAATATCGTATGGGCGGTTCGCCCCATTTTTGTACGGGCGGTTCGCGAACCGCCCCTACGGGAATTGCCACAATATCCATTTGATCCCAAATCCGTTATTTGTTGCGCCATGAATTATTTACCAAATTGCGACCAATCTCGGCACATTTCCCGTTATGCATTGGGACGTGATTATCATAAGGTGATTCGTAAACGATTGCGAAAATTGGTACAAAAAATTAATGATAAAATCGGAAATTTTAATTATCGTTGCCACGTCGATAGCAACAGAATTCCGGAAAAATATTTGGCAGCAAAAGCAGGCCTTGGCTGGCAAGGAAAAAATTCTCTGATCATTAACCAGCATTATGGTTCCTGGATGTTCCTGGGTGAAATCGTTACCGATTTACCATTACCGATTGATAAACCGCATGCGAATCATTGCGGAAAATGTACTGCGTGTATGAACGTATGTCCTACAAAAGCAATTGTCGTGCCAGGACAAATTGATATTAAACGTTGCATTTCATATTTGACCATCGAACACCGCAGTTCGATTCCTGAAGATTTGCGCCCCCTGATCGGTACCCGCATTTATGGCTGTGATGAATGCCAATCAGTGTGCCCATGGAATCGATTTGCAAAATTAAGCATAGAGCAAGATTTTCAACCGCGACACAATTTGAATTCTGCTGATTTAATCAAATTATTTTCCTGGAACGAACAGGATTTTTTACGTAACACTGAAGGTTCAGCAATTCGTCGTATTGGTTATGAATGTTGGTTACGAAATATCGCAGTTGCATTAGGCAATGTACAAAGGGACTTTAAGATTACAGAGGCATTGAAAATACGGCAAAACCATTCGTCGGTTTTAGTACGCGAACATGTTAGATGGGCACTACATAAGGGAACACATTGATGTCTTATCACATTCCTCTTCTTCAGGAGGTGGTGGTTGTGGAACCTCCGGCTTTTTTAAAGCCTGTTCATGATTTTGCAAAAAGCGCTCACAATCGGCAAAATCTATTACATTGCTCACATCGCTCAAATTTCTCTGCAAAATCTTTAATATCTCTATAGATTGTTTTCTTTGCGTTTCAATTACATATAATTCTGTGCACAACCTATTACACTGTCGTTTCGTTTCTTCATTAACAGACTCTAAACTATTATTATACGTATCTTCATGTGTTGCAACAATCCTATTTACTATACCAGCAACTTCTGTATTATGGGCACTTGTAGCTTCCCTAATCTTGTTTACACATTTAACAAACAAAAGGTCAGATTCTTCCGTTAATAATCTTTTGATACTGTCTAAAAATTGACAATCTGGGCCGCTCAAACTTTCACCCTCAATTTGTAATTCATTTTGTGTTTGGCGTAATTTGAGGCAAAGTAGTAATTTTAAATCCTTACTAAGGATATTGATCTCACTAATGCGTTGTTCTTCCTTAAATTTGATTGTATTACATCTCTCAACATATTCTCTTTGCAAGTCGTCTATTTTTTGTTTGATTTTTTCAATAGCCTTTTTTAAAAATTCTTTCATCAAATTTAGATATTCTTTTGTTTGATTAACATTTTCTCTGCCCTGTCGGATCGTATCAATGCAAAATTTATCTGAATTAAAATCGACTTTTGAATCCAAAAAACTCTTATTATCACGCAACCAATTTTCTAGTGCGGATAATTGTGATACAAGACCATTAATTTTTTCTGAATCTATATTCAATATTTGCAAATACTCTTGTATTTTTTTTAATCGTTCAATTTCAATTGACCAAAATTTTTTAAATCTCTCCCTCTGCCCCGCTATTCTGTTTGCCTCATCCTCATCAGACAAATCTGATGCACCATCATCTACATTACTTTCTAAATTTCCTATTACTTTATTATATCTTTCTATAGCAACAGACAATATACAGGTGTCATTGCTTTCTTGTAGACTACCTATCACATCAATGGATTGTTGCAATGTTTTAATCTTTTGTTTATGAACCTCCAAAACATCAGCAAAGATTTTATTTTCTTTTTTTCCTTTAAATTCAATGGATGTTGAAGCTTTCTTATACTTTTTCAAATTCGTTTCAATCTGTTTTAATTCATCAACTATAAATCCAACAAGTTTTTGTTGAACTTTTTCTAACTTTTCTAACAGAAATTTAGTTCTGTCACACAAGCGTTGTGTTTGTTGCATTATTTGTTTCAATTTTAGCTTGTGTCTAATAGCTTTTTTAAGCTTTATAATGTTTCGTTCCATTTCTTTAAATTTTCTAACTAACCCTTTTAACGAATTTAGATTAGACTTCACATCAGCACAATTCATTTTATGCAACTCTCCATTTAAATATTTTTTACAGTAAGGAGGAAGCTCCACAAGTAGTGCAGTAACTTGTTCTTTCAATTCATCATTAATATTTGCTTGTTTTGATAACTCTTCTAATTCAGAATTGAATTCATTCAATCGTTGCATTTTTTCCCTTAAATTCATCTGTGTTATAACTTCTAACTGCCTATTTCTTTTAATTTCTTTATCAAGTACCTGTTCTAAAACTTTTCCAATACGTTTACTCAACCTCGAAGCTTCTGAAACCTTATTCTCCATCTGATGTTGCTTCTCAAATAACCCCAAAATCGATAGAGAAAGACAATTATCTTTTTTTCCATCCGTCACCGACTGTTCTTCCTGAAATGCAGCTAACTGCTCCTTTAATTCAGCGACTTCAGAAGCACATTCACAAACTTTGCCATGTTTCATTTCAAAGCTTCTTAAAGTACTTCCCATTTCTTTCACTTTTACATCAAATTGCTGATATAATTGCTTTATTTTCTCATATTCTTCCTCTCTCACCTTTTTAACATCTTCTACACTGCTATCACTATTTAATAACCTAGCAAGTATGCTTAAAGGATCTTCACAAAACTGGTTGTTCAAAGGATTCCAAATAGCTTTTAGAATTCGAAATTTAACACTATCTTCAACTTGCAGATTTTTTACAAGCTCAAATAATTGCTTGATATCACCAACACGTGTTACTATTTCTGATAAGATCAAAGACAAATCAACTGTTACAAGTCCAATAGGACAATGTTTACTTCCATGTAAAGAATAACGAGGAAAACTTAATTTGGCCAAAGTTTCTTGATCATTTGTAGTCATAACAGAATTTATTAATACCATCATGCTTTCAATCAATTGATCATTGCCTTTGTTACTTTTTTCTTTAAAAAATTTCTCTAGAGTAGTAAGAAGAATCTGCGTATTTCTCGAAAATTCCTGTATATTTGTAGATTGATTAAAAAATCGTATTAATCGTTGTCTTAGTAAATAACCAGAAAAAATATTCTCTCGGTTTTTATCTTTTGTACGTGAAAAATTTAAACTTTCCAATTCCGTTTTTGAAGATTGAACAATATTTAACATAGCTGATGTTAAATGCTGCTCCTCTAGTTCAGATTCTAATAATAAATCACTAATTCCATCATAAATCGCCGCACATTTATCTTCAAATGATTTTTTCTGATCAACACGTTGTTCCAATATTACATAAATATCTTCCGGCAAAGCATGTAATGAACCAAGAATTTGTCCTACATCATTATTAGTAGGAACAGGTTTTTGTGAACTTTTCGAATTTCTTCTCAACCACATATTTAATTTCTCATTGTTATAAAACTAACCACAAACCGAACTATACTTAACAAAACTTAAGGTTTTCTTAAATACTAAAATTTGTTTCAAGCACCTCTTGTTGAGGTGATAACTTGGCCTCAAGTAAGACCATATTTTCAGACAGTGCAGTTACTGCTTCGACACACATGCGTAAACAATCACATAGACAATCTAATACTCCGGGCGGTAAATTGGCGCATTCTAAAACAGTGCTACATTTTTCTCTTGAAGCTTTCAAAGCCATAAAATCTTTAATATATTTCTCAACTTCTGACGATTTATTCAATAATCCAGTAAACATTTCCTCTATTATTAATATACGTTGATCAAACTCTTTTGACGATTTTACAGCTTGAAATCGCAGGCTTTTCCCGTAGTCATTATCTTTTTTCTCGTCTTCCAGCCCAAAATCTACTGATCTAGCCATTTCGTCTAAATTTGAGATCATTGTTCTCAGAGTATTTTGAATTTCTTGTTGTTGCCTTCCTAATTCCGATATTTCATTATTTAATTCCTCTAATCTTTGTGTCGCAGTTTTTGAGTAAGTAGCAAAATCTTTTTTAAAAGCATCACAACACATTCTGAGAGTACATAATTGATCTTGCAGAAGTACCTTTAATTTTCCAAAATCTTCTTGACTTTCCAATAATGTTTGAATTTCTTGAATCCACTCTGCAAAAGGCTTTTCAAATCGTCCTTTTATATTACTCAATTTATTTAAAACTTGTTCAAAGAGCCCTATTTTCTCTGTTATATTTCCTATTCGCACTCCCACATACTCTTTGTTTAGTATCATTACATTACTATGTTCACCATGTGGTATTTTCTGCTGTACACCTTTTCCGAAACTATCAAGAACTCTTATAAATTCCAATTTCTTATTCCTATCCGCATCATTCATTTCATTTCGTAAATCCTCTTTCCCTTTCTTCTTACTTTGCAAACTACCTTCTAATGCTCGTAATTCTTTTAAAATATCCCATAATCCTGAATTCATCAAAAACTCAGATAGTGCACCCTTAACCTTATCCAGTCGTTCCACATTGCTCATACCCCTAGAAATATCATCCACAGATAACGATAATATACCTTTTCCTCTAACATTCCTTAACCACATTTCGGCTGTTTCAATTACTAAATTCACTATTTCTATAAACGAATTCAAATGCTTAGATTTAATTCCCAAATTCACTGTTCCTGCACATGAACTCAAATATTCAAATTGCGCGCAAAATAAAATTTGTAAAGGCTCAATGGCGTGGTTAATTGAAATTATTTTATTTCGCACCGTTTCAGATAATAATCCTAATAATTTTTCTATTATCTGCTGCTGTACACTTTGTTCATATTGATTTTCACAAAGTTGCAGCTTGTTAAAAAAATCTCTCAATTTAGATAACTTTTCTAAAATCAACTGATTCTCTTTATATGCATCCACTAAGTCTTCATACGCAGATTCTTCAGATAATTTAATCTCCACATGATTCGTAGCATATTCCGAATACCATTCCCACAATGCTTTTTCAACTAACAAACTTTTTGGCCCTTCAAGTACTTCCCACTTCCCTTCAAGTAGCTCATCTTCTAGTTTTTCTCGATCAGGTCTTTGTTCAGTACCTTTTCTCTCTTCGGATCGCGTTAGGTCAACCGGAATTTTTATTTGTGGAATCAATTCGCGAAATGATAATTTTTGCTTTTGAATTTCTAATACTAATTGATCTTTAGAAAATTGATATCCTTTGATTTCCTCACGTAAATTGGTAACTTCAGTAAAGTGAAAGAAAAAATTCACACATAATTCATCGAATTTTTCACTAGTTTTTAAATCATATATTTTAGAACAATATTCATCTCGCTGATTTTTTAATTTAGAAAACCTACACGCAAAAGCAGCAACCAGTTCTTTCGATTCGGGTATAGAAATAAAAGTTTCTTTCAAATTTTCTAATTCATGATCCGCCAATGCCAATAATTTGATAAACTCCTCATATAACAATATTGCATTATATCGTTGAGCAAATGAAGGATCTGTTTTAACTTGATCAGTAACACAGGTAAGTTTTTTTTTCTGTGACAACATTTCTTCCATTTGAGCATCAATGGCTTCATCTGTGCTAATATCCAAAAATTTTTTGATAAACTTTTTAACAATATCAAATTTAACCACATCTAGATCTTTAAAATAACTTAATAACATTTTGGCTTCTGAGCTTTTATACAATGTTGAATTTTTACTCATAAGATAAAAAACAACTGGATTAATATATTGGCTATAAAATTGTTTATCTTCGACTTTAGTATGTTGTAAAGGAAAGTCTTTACTTCCTAAATATTTCCGATCTCGTTTAGTTGCAACATAATTTATTAATTGTATTAAAGTAACTTGTCTCTGAAGATTACGATAACAACCAACCTCATCATTAATAATACTAAGTAAGATCCAAATATTTTTGGATACAAGGGTTTTAGAAGGTGAGTAAACTAAAAAAAAATCGGGACCGATATTTTCGATGGCCGCAGACAATCGTTCTGTAAACGACTGTTCTGGATTAATGAGGTCTGTAAAAAAACGCAGCATAATTTTAACTCTCATTATTATAACAACTGACACACAAATTTAATCACAGATACATAATAAAACTTAAGGACATATCTTGAAATATTTTTTTACGCTTAAAAGCCATTTTTCGTCATTCCCGCGAACGCGGGAATCCAGTATTTTCAAGGCCTTTCTGGATCCTCGCTTTCGCGAGGATGACATCTTTCTAATTTCGAGAGATGCCCTTAAGGGTTTTTTAAATGTTGAAAATACAGGTTTAAAAATTTTCTACAAACTATGCCTATAAATTGCTTTACTTTCCTGTAAGGTAATATCTTGGTGTTCACCCATTGCAGTAAAGCCATGCTTTTTTAATAGAGCTATAGCTCTAGGAATAAACTCCTCACCGATATTGTAGTCCTTTAAATGAGTTTTAACTCCGACGGTTTCAAAAAATTCTCGAGTTTTTTCAATTGCCTGTGAAATTCTTTGTTCATCATCCCCGGTATTAATATTCCAAATTCGTTCTGCGTATTGCAGAAGTTTTTCGCGTTTTTTATCTCGTTTTACATACATAACGCTAGGCAATAAGATAGCTAAAGTTTGGCCATGATCTAAACCAAGTAATGCTGTTAGCTGATGCCCTAATCTGTGAGTAGACCAATCATCGGGAACTCCACAACACAGTAAACCATTTAACGCCATAGTTGAACACCACATGATATTGGCTCGAACATCGTAGTTGTGAGGATCTTGTAAAACTTTGGGACCTTCCTCGATAAGGGTTAGTAATATACTTTCTGACCAACGATCTTGTAGCGGCGAGTTAACCGGATAAGTAAGATACTGTTCTGTGACATGGACAAAAGTATCAATGATGCCATTACTGGTTTGACGGTTTGGTAAAGTGTATGTTGTTTCTGGATCAAGGATGGAGAATTTTGGATATAGTAAAGGATTCCTAAAGGCTAATTTATCCTCACCGCGACTAACTACTGCATTGCAATTCATCTCTGAACCTGCGGCTGGTAAAGTTAATACTGTTGCAAATGGTAATGTTGTCTTAATTAAGGACTGGTTTAACACAAAATCCCAAGGCTTACCATTAAAATTCGCAGCTGCAACAATAAATTTTGTACCATCAATCACAGAACCACCACCTACAGCAAGAACGAAATCAATGTTATTCTCCCTAATAAATTGTACGGCTTTCATTAAAGTCTCATAGCGTGGATTTGGTTCGATGCCACCAAATTCAAAAACCGTGTAACCTTGTAATGCTTTTTTTACCTGGTCATATACATTATTTTTTTTGATGCTGCCACCACCATAGGTGATTAGAATTCGATTATTTCTCTGAATTTCGTTCGCTAATTTTGCAATCTGATTTTTACCAAAAATAATTTTTACAGGATTATAAAATGTAAAATTTTCCATTATTCACCTTCTTCAATTGCTTTCATACTAAGTCTCACTCGACCTTGGCGATCTATTTCGATTACTTTTACTTTAACAATCTGACCTTCGCTTAATACATCGCTAACATTCTTAATGCGTTCATGAGAAATTTGGGAAATGTGCAACAAACCATCTTGGCCGGGAAGAATATTTACAAAGGCACCAAAATCGGTAATTTTTACTACTTTACCATCGTAGATTTTACCAACTTCAACTTCAGCGGTAATCGCCTCAATACGTTTATAAGCTGCTTGAATCGCTTCTTTATCAACACCGGCCATTTTCACTAATCCTTCATCACTGATATCAATTTCAACTCCGGTTTCCTCAATAATTTCGCGAATAACTACCCCTCCTTTACCAATAACATCACGAATCTTCTCTGGATTAATTTTCATAGTAACAATTCGAGGGGCATAATCAGATATTACCTCTCGGGGTGCAGATATAGTTTCGTTCATAATATTAAGAATATGGATACGTCCTTCTTTTGCCTGCTGTAATGCAGTATGCATAATTTCCTTAGTAATGCCATCGATCTTGATATCCATTTGTAAAGCGGTCACTCCATTTGCAGTACCTGCTACCTTAAAATCCATATCACCTAAATGATCTTCATCACCAATAATATCGGAAAGTATTGCGTATTTATCTCCCTCTTTAATCAAGCCCATAGCAATACCTGCAACTGGAGCTTTAATTGGCACGGCTGCATCCATTAGAGACAAACTTGCTCCGCATACTGAAGCCATTGAACTAGAGCCGTTAGACTCAGTAATCTCAGATACTACACGTATTACGTATGGGAAACCATTCAAACTCGGCATCACTGCTTCTAAAGCGCGCTTAGCCAAATTTCCATGGCCGAGTTCACGCCGTTTAGGAGCACCTAAGGCTCCAGTTTCACCAACACAATAAGGTGGGAAATTATAATGCAGCATAAAATTTTCCCTAGATTCACCAGCTGGCACGTCGATAATTTGCGCATCACGATCAGTACCTAATGTAGTGATTACCAAAGCTTGCGTTTCGCCACGAGTGAAATTAGCTGAACCATGAGTACGCGGTAGAATACCGACTTTAATAGTAATCGGCCGTACCGTTTTGGTATCGCGGCCATCAATACGCGGCTCATTATTTATAATACGTTTACGGACAATGTCTTTTTCCAAATCTTCTAATATATTTTTTATTGTATTAGCAGAAGGACCTGTTTCTTCTTCTGTAGTAAACTGCTCCATTATTTGTGCTTTAATTTCACTTAGCTTGGTACGCCGTTCAAGTTTCTCACGAATCAAATAGGCATCAGACAATGCTTTTTGGGATGCTTTAATGACCTTTTCTACTAAAGATTTATCTGTTTCCGACGGATACCAATTCCAAGGAGAACTACCTACCTCTTTGGCAAACTCAGATATCGCCTGTATAGCAACTTGCATCTGCTCATGTCCATACATTACAGCATTCAACATAACATCTTCGGACAATTCATGAGCTTCTGACTCGACCATCAAGACCGCATGTTCGGTACCTGCAACAACCAAATCCAATTTGGAATTCTGTAACTGGCTTACACTTGGATTAAGCCAATAAGTCCCATCCTTATAACCGACACGTGCGGCAGCTACAGGACCATTAAAAGGGATGCCTGAGATGGCAAGAGCTGCTGAAGCACCAATTATAGATGGTATATCTGCATCTATTTCCGGATCCATAGACATCACAGTCGCAACAATTTGCACCTCATTATTAAATCCTTTTGGAAACATAGGCCGTAATGGGCGGTCAATAAGCCTAGAAGTTAGAGTTTCTTTAACGCTTGGTCGGCTCTCACGTTTAATAAACCCACCAGGAACTTTACCAGTTGCATAAAAACGCTCCTGATAATTGACCGTCAACGGAAAAAAGTCTCGATCCTCAGCGACTTCTGCTACTCCAACGACAGTAACCAAAATTACAGTGTCACCCATACTAACCAATACTGCGCCGGATGTCTGTTTAGCTATTACACCAGCTTCTAAAACAACAGTATATCCACCATATTGAAATGTCTTTTTAACTGCTAACATTTATTTATCCTGCTTAACTACGAAGTTTTAACTTCGAAATAATTTTACGGTAACGTTCTACATCTTTATTTTTAAGGTAATTAAGAAGTTTACGACGCAAATTAACCTTACGAATAAGACCACGGCGTGAGTGATGATCGTGCTGGTGAGTTTTGAAGTGTTCAGTTAGCTTAACAATATCGGTTGATAACAGTGCTATCTGTACTTCGGGAGAACCAGTGTCATTTTGCGACTGGCCATACTCTTTTATAACTTTTACTTTTTCTTCTACTGATAATGACATAATATTTTCCTCAACATACTACATATTTTATATACACTATACATACCCAGGAATTTTCATTTTGACCAATTTATCTTTCACGTCATACCCGCGAAAGCGGGTATCCAGGAAACCTAAAATTAACTGGATTCCCGCTTTCGCGGGAATGACAGCGTCAAAATGCGAATTGCTGCTATATACTTTCCAATAACCGCTGTCATTTGCAGAAATTGGTTAAGGTATTTTAGACGTAATTAAGGTAAATAACAAGCTATTAGGCCTTTTTTTAGCAATACTAATTTTGATTAATTTTAAGTGCCATTTTTACGTCATACCCGCGAAAGCGGGTATCCAGAAGACCTAAAATTAACTAGATTCCCGCCTTCGCAGGAATGACGCGTCAAAATTAGAATTGCTGGCCTTTTTTCCATTTAAGATTGCCTTAATAATTGTTTCATATAATATGGTTTTATATCATTGTTATCATTGAAAATAAATTAACAAAAGTGAAGAGATAATCATGTTTATGTTTAAAGCAAATCAAAGTCTTTCAACACGTTCTTACTATGAACAAAACAACTCTAAGGCTTTCGCAAAAATACTTATCGAAAATCTTAGACCAGAGGAAGTAATTGCAGCTTTTATACTAGTCGCAAGCAAAATAAACGTTAATGATTTTTCAGCAGAACTTGGAAAAACACAAGCTCTTGCCCCTATCCTTTTCAAATACGTAGCTTATAAATACGAAAATAATGCCGAAGCTTGCAAAAATCATATAAAAAGCCAACTGTCTGCATTAGTACATCCAAAAATAGATGGCTGTTGGAAGGGCTATATCGATGATACTAAACGATTAGCAGGCATAGAAGAATTTGATAATATAAAAAACCATTTCAAAACCAAATTACAACTAAATGATGTTGACCTGTCACCATTACCTGGAGAACAATCGATAACTCCCACTAAGGCTGCTATTACCACTCAACTTCAAAACTTAATTGATTCTTTTTGTGCTTATCTTAACCAAGATGATCAATCACATTGGCACTTTGAAATGAAAGACACAGATTATTTTTTTCATTCCAATTCCGGTGATATCAAGGTAATAAGCTGTAAACTGAAATCAATTCTCGAAGGAATTAGGAATGCAATTAATACTGATAACCTACAACTAAAGAAACCAATACGTGAATCGATAGAAGGCATTCATAATAAGTTAGTTTCAGAAGACATTAAATACACAAATGGATCGATTACTAGATATCAACATCTAGAATGTTATGTAGCTTGCATTGACCCATTGCTTAATCCAAACTTGCCACATAGATTTTTTGGCCAAGGAACACAACAAACCCTCATCAAAAAAATAAACCAGATAAAAGAGATATTGAAATCACTTGGTATCACATTAGATCTAACTCCAATTCCAGAAAATGAGGATCCTAAGACTTCAGATAATGCGGATACTGACATCGCACCACAAGATCCTCCCGATCCGTTTAAGTACTTTAGATGCTAATTCGAAATATCTCTATCTATCTTTATAGCGCAAAGATTACCACACATTGCACAATGTTTTTGTGTGGCACTTGCAGAAGCTTTTCTTCTTTTGCGGGCTAATTCAGGGTCTAGTGCATATTTATAAATATTATCCCAATTCAATTCTCTTCTGGCTTCAGAAATTGCATGATCTCTTTCTTTAGCACCTGGTACTCCTTTAACTATATCTCCACAATGGGCTGCTATTTTGCTTGCAATCACTCCTTGCTTTACATCATCAAGATCGGGTAAAGTCAAATGCTCTGCAGGAGTTACGTAACAAAGGAAATCGGTCCCATAGGCTGCTGCAATTGCACCGCCTATTGCTCCTGAAATGTGATCATAGCCTGCGGCGATATCTGTGGTAAGAGGACCTAAAACATAGAATGGCGCATGGTGACAGATTTTTTTCATTAACTTTATATTCATTTCAATCTGATCAAGTGGCACATGTCCAGGTCCCTCGACAATTACTTGAATACCTCTTTGCTGGGCTCTTTTAACTAATTCTCCAAGGATTAATAACTCAGCTATCTGCCCTCTATCTGTGGCATCATTCCCCGCTCCGGGCCGAAGACCATCACCTAAACTTATAGTCACATCATATCGTTCACAAATATCAAGAACTCGGTCATATTGTTCATAGAGAGGATTCTCGGCATTATTATCTTGCATCCATTTTTTTAAAAAGGCGCCACCACGACTTATAATACCTATCAAACGAGGGTGGTTGTTTAAAAAGGCAAGAGAAGTTCGAGTAACTCCACAGTGTAAAGTTACAAAATCAACTCCCATCTTTGCTTGATGTTCTATTTCTAAAAATAATTCATCAGGTTGCATAGCAGAAATATCTTTGCCTGTTGCTATAATCTTTGCCATTACTGCATAAATAGGGACAGTACCAACAGCAATTTCAGAATGTTCGACAATATGTTTGCGGATAACATCCAAATCACCACCTGTAGATAAATCCATGATCGCATCAGCACCATATTTCACTGCAACATAAAGTTTGTCTAATTCTTCTCGCAAATTACAGTGCTCTTGTGACGTGCCAATATTTGCATTTACTTTTGTCTTTAAACCGTTACCAATTCCTCGAGGTATAAACTCACGATTTAAATTTTTAGGAATAGTAATCCGTCCAGCAGCGACTTCACTTCTTATCCATTCCGCATCGATGCTTTCGTACGCAGCGACTTGTTGCATTTGCTTGGTGATAATACCTTTTCGTGCTTGTTGAACTTGGGTGGTCATTTAATATCTTTGGCGATAATTTCAGCTATTTTTTTGCCAGATATTAGCATGCCACCAAAAATAGGCCCCATTCGAAAATCACCACTTACACCATTTGCTGCCATACCACAGACATATAATCCAGGATAAATTTCCTTGGTGTTTTCAATCGTAGTTCGTTCTGCCCGTTCCATAGCAAGGGACTTCTCACCCATAACTCCACCAGTTTCTGTATACAATTTGATGCCATTTTTCTTTGCTAAAACTTTGGCAACTTCACAAGAATGACCGGTAGCTTCTATCACACACTTAGCGACAACAACTAGTGGATCAACATGCAGGCCTTGATCATGAACCGCTCCCCAATTAATAACTACACCACTAACTCTCTTATTTTTAAATACAACATCCTCTACGGAATAACAATTAAAAATTTTTGCCCCGGCACGAATAGCATGATAAATAAGACTCGCAGTTGACTCCACTGAATCTACTAAATAACAATCATCTTTAAATAAAGTGTAAGAAATCTTGAATTCATCCAAAATTGATAAAGCTTCATCCTGTACTACTATTTGATTAAACATCATACCTCCACCCCACATGCCGCCACCAGGGGCAAGCTTACGTTCAAATATAGTGACTTTTTTCTTAAGTTTTGCAAGATAATAAGCAGCCACTAAAGCAGACGGTCCACCACCTACAATAGCAACATCAACAAACAGGTTATCTTTTAATTTTTGATAATAGGAATCAACGATTCCTAAAGTTGTGATCTTTTCCATATTTCCTCCCTACGCTGGCATTATCCAGGTCAGGTTCAAAGGGTGTACTCTCAGCTTGCTAAGGCAAGCACCCCCGACTTAAAATTAATTATTCGCCGTCATCACCAATAGCTTCAACCGGACAACTTTTCATAGCTTCTGCACAAGCAGCTTTGGCATCTTCAGTATCTGGCTGTTTAGCAACATACGCCGAACCCCCTTCTTCATCGAGTTCAAAATAATCCGGAGCAATTTCATGACACATACCGCAAGCTATACATTCACTATCAACATAGTATGCTCCTGGTACATTTTTTTCTACTCTATTTTCTTTCTTTGCCATTTTTGTTTCCTCTATTTTAAAAATTTTACTTATTTGTCATCCCGTATTTAATACGGGATCCAGAAAACAAGTATTAAACCAAATTCTAGATTCCCGCTTTCGCGGGAATGACGGTTGTTCACAAATTAATTAACCGACAAGGTGTTATTTTACCATCCTCCAAAATTTTTCCAACTCCTAAAAAACGTCCATCTCTCATTTTTAGACAAACTTTTCCTTTCAAAGACGTATTATATGAAGAAATAACAGCTTGTCCATGCCGTAAATAATATGCTGCAGCCTCTGATAACATTACCTTTGGCCATTCAGCTACAATAGATTCTACAGATAATAATAAACGATCGACAGCTTTTTTTCCTTGTTTTACTAATAAATTTTCTAA
Source organism: uncultured Coxiellaceae bacterium (assembly GCA_964345265.1). Classification (GTDB taxonomy): domain Bacteria; phylum Pseudomonadota; class Gammaproteobacteria; order UBA9339; family UBA9339; genus CAYFQQ01. The sequence goes on along the minus strand of CAYFQQ010000067.1, from coordinate 5,494 downwards.
ATGCTGCAAAGTTATCATCTGATTTTCTAGATAACCCCCGCATTGCAAACGTCTTAAGGCAACAACATAAGATCCACACCTTAATTTTTCACCGATATCTTTTACCAAAGTACGGATATAAGTCCCTTTGCTACAACATATTTCTAATTCTAACAAATCCTTTTCATAACCTAATAATTCCAATTTATAAATGGTTACTATTCTTGGCTCACATTTTACCGTGATACCTTCACGAGCTAATTTATACAATGGTTGACCCTTATATTTAATCGCAGAATACATAGACGGAACTTGTTCTATATCACCATGAAACTTTTGTAATACTTTTGCGATTCGTTCGACTGAAATATTTTTCACTTCACGTTCTTCAACAATTCTTCCTTCACCATCTCCAGTTGTGGTTTTAATTCCTAACTTGGCGATTACACGATAACTTTTATTCGCCTCTAACAAAAATTGAGAAAATTTAGTAGCTTGTCCCAAGCATATAGGTAACATTCCACATGCTAGGGGATCTAAACTCCCGGTATGTCCTGCTTTATGCGCATCATATAATTGTTTTACTTTCTGTAAAGCGGTGTTTGAAGTCATACCAATTGGTTTATCTAGCAGCAAAACACCGTCTATACTACGGCTTTGAGATTTTGATTTCATTCCTTATGAGCCTTATCTGTGGCTATAGCCTTATCAATTAAAGCTGATAACTTTTGGCCACTAGCAATAGATTCATCATACTTAAAATGCAACTTTGGTATACGGCGTAGTCTGATATTTTTAAAGAGTGAACGATGAAAAAAGCCTGCTGCTCTATTTAATGCTTCTAAAGTTTCTTGAACTTTTTCTGTTTCCAAAACAGTAAAGAATACCGTGGCTTGAGATAGATCGGGAGAAATCCGAAGATGAGTTATAGTAACTCCGCTAAATAATGGATTATCCTTCTTGCGCTGAATCATTACAGCTAACTCTCGCTTAATGAGATCAGCAACACGATCGGAACGTTTATAAGGTTTCACCGTTTTATTTCAATCCTTTCATAAACCTCAATCTGATCGCCTACTTTAATATCGTTATAATTCTTCACTCCGATGCCACATTCTGTGCCGCTGTGTACTTCGTTCACATCTTCTTTAAAACGACGCAATGATTCTAATTCACCTTCATAAACAACTACATTATCACGCAACACCCGTATTGGCTTATTACGACGGACTACACCCTCTATTACCATACAACCAGCAATGGCACCTAACTTAGAAGAACGAAATACTTCACGAACTTCAGCAAGACCAATCATTTTTTCCTCGAATCTAGGAGTTAACATACCGCTTAATGCTGCTTTAATATCCTCTACTAAATTATAAATAACACTATAATAACGTATTTCTACATTTTCATGCTTAGCTAAAGTACGCGATACTGCATCAGCTCGAACATTAAAACCAATCATAATTCCACCAGAAGCTAATGCCAAATTCACATCTGAACTGGTGATACCCCCAACTCCACTTGTGATTACTTTAACTTTTGCCTCTTCACTAGAAAGTTTATCAAGTGCTTCAATTATTGCTTCAGCAGATCCCTGAACATCGGTTTTAAGAACGATATTTAACACTTTTGCCGCTTCTTCTCCTATATTCTCAAAAATATTTTCCAATTTCGCACTCTGTTGACGCGCTAATTTTATATCTCTATATTTACCCTGACGGAATAGTGCAACTTCTCTGGCTTTTTTTTCACTACCAACAACGACCGCTTCATCACCTGCACTTGGTACTCCAGATAAACCCAATACTTCTACCGGCATAGAAGGTCCAACCTCCCCAATAGGCTTACCATTATCATTCAACATGGCACGAACACGACCATAATGTAGACCTGCAAGTAAAATATCGCCTTTGTGTAAAGTGCCCTTCTGAACTAATATTGTTGCTATCGGCCCCTGACTTTTATCCAAACGAGACTCTATAACCACACCACTCGCCGGGCATTCAACAGGAGCTTTTAACTCCAACATTTCAGCAAGTAATAAAATTGACTCCAACAAATTATCTACGCCACTACCTGTTTTTGCTGATATATTCACAAATATAACATCTCCACCCCATTCTTCTGATATAACCCCCCGATTAGATAATTCGGTCTTAACTTTCTCTGCATCGGCTTCTGGTTTATCTATCTTGTTAATCGCCACAAGAATAGGAACATTAGCTGCTTTGGCATGCTGAATAGCTTCAATAGTCTGCGGCATAACTCCATCATCAGCCGCTACAACCAAAACAACGATATCTGTAGATTTAGCTCCGCGAGCACGCATGGCTGTGAATGCCTCATGTCCCGGAGTGTCTAAAAATGTTATCACACCTTTACCAGTATCAACATGATAAGCACCGATATGCTGAGTAATGCCTCCAACTTCTGCAGAGGTGACCTTAGTTCGACGAATATAGTCTAATAATGAAGTTTTGCCATGATCAACATGACCCATGATTGTTACTACCGGAGGTCTAGTTTTTTGCTCTGCTGAACTCACTTGTTCACCTAAACTTTCCTCCAAAGTATTTTCTTTAAGCGGTTTAGCTTTATGTCCCATTTCCTCAACTACCAAAATGGCAGTATCTTGATCTATGACCTGGTTAATAGTAGCCATAGTTCCCATCTGCATCATGGTCTTAATAACTTCAGCAGCCTTAATTGACATCTTTTGTGCTAAATCGCCAATAGTAATGCTTTCCGGAATAACCACTTCTTTAATAACTGGTGCAACGGGTTTTTCAAAACCATGTACTAATGATTCAGGAATTTTATTTTTCTCTTTCGATTCCTGTTTGTGCTTACGCTTAATTGTCATCGAGGCTTTTATTTCTCGACTTGCAGTCTGTGTTTTCTTCTCTTTATCGGGTATCTCTTTGAGTTTTATTTCCTTAACCTTAGTTTTATCTTTTGGTTTGGTTTGTTTTTCCTCAGTTTTTTTCTCAGTAAATTTGTGTTCTTGTTCAGGTTTTGCGGTTGCTATCGTTTGTTTTGCTATTTTTTCCTGTTCACGCAACTTCTGTTCAGCTTTAATTTGCTCGGCACGTCGTTTAGACTCCTCAAATTCACTATCAATACCATACCGCTTTTTACGTACCGTAGTTACACTAATAGTATTAGTAACTTGTTTTACATTAGCTTGGTCACTTACTTTCTTGCGGCTTAAAGTTATTTTCTTAGACTTTAATTCACCTTCACTTTTACGAGCAGATTTAAGATATTTCAATAACAACTGCTTTTCACTATCATTAATAATTTGATCAGCAGATTGCACAGTTATACCAGCATTTTTCAATTGCGTAAGCAGGCGCTCGACAGAAATGCCGACTACTTTCGCTAGTTGTTCAACAGTTACCCCAGTCATCTTTTTTACCCTTGTTCAAACCAATGAGCCCGTGCTTTCATAATTAAATCCGCAGCTTGTTCTTCAGTTAAATCCTCTATACCGGCTAATTCATCAACTGATTTTTCCGCTAAATCCTCACGCGAAACAATACCGCGACTAGCTAATACATAAGCTAAATGCCTAGTCATACCTTCTAACTCTAACAAATCTTTATCAGGTTCTACATCTCCTATTTTTCCCTTATCCAATAATACCTGACTTAACAAAACATTACGCGCACGATTGCGCAGTTCTTCCACTATTTCTTTATCAAAACCTTCTATTGCTAACATATCTTCCACTGGAGCATATGCCACATCTTCTAAACTGGTAAAACCTTCTTGGACAAGTACGTCAGCTAAATCCTTATCTACATCAAGATTCTCAGTAAATACTTTAGTCGAATCTACTGTTTTATCTTTGTCTTTTTGCTCAGCTTCAGCTGGCGTCATAACATTAAGTATCCATCCAGTCAATTTACTAGCTAACTGAACATTTTGACCATTTCTCCCTATCGCCTGAGCTAATTGGTCCTCTTGAACGATAATATCCATACTATGAGCGGTTTCATCAACTACAATAGAAGATATCTCAGCAGGAGCCATAGCATTGACTACTAGTTGTGCTGGATCATCATCCCATAAAACAATATCAACTCGCTCACTGTTCAATTCGTTAGAAACAGCCTGCACTCGAGAACCTCGAATACCAACACAAGCACCGATAGGATCAATACGTCCGTCGTTAGTTTTAACAGCAATTTTAGCTCTTGATCCAGGATCTCTCGCCGCAGCTTTAATTTCAATAACATCTTCATTTATTTCAGGAACTTCGATCTTAAACAACTGAATCAACATCTCAGGGCAAGTACGACTAATTAATAACTGTGGTCCCTTACGTTCATCACTCACCTCCATTAATAGACCACGTAGATGATCACCAACTCGAACTGCCTCATGAGGAATAAGATCTTCTCGTAAAATCACCGCTTCAGTATTATCTCCCATATCCAAAATAACATTATCTCGAGCTACACGTTTCACTGTACCAGAAACCATATTACCTAATTTCTTACGATATTGTTTGGCTATCTCTTCACGTTCAGCTTGACGAATTTCCCGCAAAATAACCTGTTTTGCCTGTTGCGCAGCTATACGTCCAAAATCTATAGATTCTACTGGTTCCTCAACAATATCTCCGATTTCTAAATCTTTATCTAATTTTCTCGCTTCATCAAGAAGAATTACCTTACCTGGAAATTCCGATTCTTCAGAATCTTCTACAATAGTCCATTGGCGAAAAGTTTCGTAATCACCAGTATCACGGTCAATAGCAACACGTATATCAACCTCTTCTGGTTGATAACACTTCGCCGTTATAGACGCTATAGCTAATTCAATAGCTTTAAAAATAACCTCTTTAGGAAGACCTTTTTCATTCGCTATCGAATCAACAACTAACAAAACATCTTTACTCATGATACACACCTCTAAATTCCATCTTTCTCTTGTTCTACCCAATCTTTGCCGCAATATTCAAATAAAAAATGGGCAAACGCCCATTTTAACCATACTACTAAACTATTCTACAATTCACACTGAATTGGTAGCGGGGATAGGATTTGAACCTATGACCTTCGGGTTATGAGCCCGACGAGCTACCAGACTGCTCCACCCCGCGTTATTAATTTAATTATAGAATAATCCACCAAAAATTCAATACCTTTTCCGAGTTATATTAATTCTATTTTAACTATTTTCGTCATACCTTATTCCTTTCTCGTCACATCCCGATCTATCTTTCGTCATATCCATATCCACTTCTCGTCATACCCGCGAAAGCGGGTATCCAGGGATTATGTAGGGAACAGGCATGCCTGTTCCTTACTGGATTCCAACTTCCGCTAGAATGACAGTACCAAAATATTCAGCAATTCTCATTTTGAGCACAGAGGGCTAAAGCCGGCGTTGTTGAATAAATGTTCCGTCATTCCCGCGCAAGCGGGAATCTCAAATTAGTTATTGAATAATGTCGTAATATAAATCGCGCCATGAAAGATTCATTTTCTCAATTAATTGT
>CAYFQQ010000066.1:0-7260 GCA_964345265.1 uncultured Coxiellaceae bacterium | reverse complement strand
TTTTGACCAATTTTAAGTGCTATTTCACGTCATACCCGCGAAGGCGGGTATCCAAAGAGCCCCAAATTAAATGGATTCTCGCATTCGCGAGAATGACAGCATTAAAATGAGAATTGCTGAACATTCGGGATATGAAGTCACAATACAGTATTTTTTTGTGACATAGTTAAGTATGCACATTATAATTGCCTATTATGACTCAGAAACAAAAATTTCGCACCGAATCCGATAGCATGGGGGCCATCAAAGTTCCTGCTGACCGTTATTGGGGAGCGCAAACACAACGTTCATTGATTCACTTCAACATTGGTACAGATATCATGCCACGAGAAATGATTCGTGCTTTTGGTATCTTGAAAATGGCTGCAGCTACTATTAACCAAGTTCTTGGCAAATTACCTAAAAACAAAGCTAAACTCATTATCACCGCCAGTAAAGAGGTAATATCTGGCAAACTAGACGAACATTTTCCATTGCATATTTGGCAGACCGGTAGCGGCACACAAACTAATATGAACTGTAATGAGGTAATTGCCAATCGTGCCATTGAAATAGCTAGCGGTGTCCTAGGCAGTAAGCATCCTATTCATCCTAATGATGATGTAAACATGTCCCAATCCTCTAATGATACATTCCCAACTGCAATGCACATAGCAGCTATAGAAACTATTATATACAATCTGCTTCCAGCTATTACTAAACTTCGCGATGCTTTAGCAAAAAAACAAAAACAATTTACCAAAATTATTAAAATTGGTAGAACCCATTTACAGGACGCTGTTCCACTTACTTTAGGCCAGGAATTTTCAGGCTACGTTGCACAGTTAAATGCATGTTTAAAAAACATTAATAATATACTTCCACAATTAAAACAACTTGCAATTGGTGGCACTGCTGTTGGAACTGGATTAAATGCGCCTGCTAATTTCGGCAAACTGGTGGCAAAAGAAATCAGCAAATTTACCAATACCAATTTCATATCTGCTCTAAACAAATTCGCTTCACTAGCTGCCAACGATGCTATTGTTATGACAAGCGGTGTTTTAAAAACTCTAGCTGGTGCGTTAATGAAAATAGCAAATGATATTCGTTGGTTAGGTTCCGGACCAAGATGCGGACTTGGAGAGCTATTATTGCCAGAAAATGAACCTGGATCATCTATAATGCCGGGGAAAGTAAATCCCACACAATGCGAAGCTATGATTATGGTCTGTACTCAAGTCATGGGTAATGATGCAGCTATCGGATTCGCCGGTTCCCAAGGCAATTTTGAATTAAATGTTTTCAAGCCAATGTTAATTTACAATCTTCTTCACTCAATAAGATTATTATCAGATGCATGCAATTCCTTTACCAAATATACAGTACAGGATTTACAGGCTAATAAAGACAAAATTAACTATTTTCTTAAATCATCACTAATGCTAGTTACAGCTTTAACACCAAAAATTGGCTATGACAAAGCTGCCCAAATTGCTCATAAAGCATTACACGATGGCACAACATTACGAGAAGCCTGTTTAGCACTTGGATATTTACCCGGCAAAGAATTTGATGATACTGTAAAACCTGAAAAAATGATTAAGTCTCACAGCTGATTGTTACTTAGCAACTTTCAAAAGTCTTTCTATTTCATCTTTACATTGCCCACACACTGTGCCCGCTTTAGTTTTCTCTTGAATATCTTGATATGTTCTGGCGCCATTTTTAACAGCTTGTTTAATTTCTCTATCAGTCACATTCATGCACTGACAAATTAATTTTGTTTTGGTTTTTTTAATTTTATTTTGCATATTATTCTTTAAATAATAATCATCTATGGCGGCACGTAGTGCCTTATCCCCTAAAACAGAACAATGTATTTTATGTACCGGTAATCCCCCAAGTTCCTTGACAATATCATTCGGTGTAATACGATAAGCTTTATCTAATGTTACCCCCTTTACCATTTCTGAAAGCATCGAAGTGCTTGCAATTGCACTAGCACAACCATACGTCCTCCATTTACAATCAGTAATAATTTGCTTTTCTTTATCAACTTTAATATAAAATTCCATCTGATCACCGCATTGCACATTGCCAACAACACCTTTACCATCGTATTGATAATCAGCTTCATCAACTAAAAAATTTTTCGGATTTATAAAATGTTCTTTTACTTTATCTGCATATAACCAATTCATAAATTTTACCTGTTATATACTGTAGACATATTTCTAATTTTTTTTATTACTTTAGGTAGTACATCCAATACATATTCAATATCATCACGAATATTCTCTCTCCCTAAACTTATGCGAACCGAACCATGCGCATATTCAGCTGAAGACCCAGTTGCTAACAATACATGTGATGGATCAAGTGATCCTGAAGCACAAGCAGAACCAGTTGATACCGCAATACCTTCAAGGTCTAGATATAATAAAATTGATTCTCCTTCAGCTCCAGCAAATGATACATTTAGAGTTCCAGCTATACAATCAGTTGGATGACCATTGAACTTTACATTCGGAATTGCTTCTTTGATACCATTTTTTAGCATATTTTTTAAAGCGAGCAATCTTTCATGTTCTTTATCCATTTCTTTAGCACGCATCATTGCCGCTTTACCAAAGCCAACAATTCCTAATGTATTTTCAGTTCCGGCGCGTTTATTGTTTTCTTGATGGCCACCTAGAATAAAACTAGAAAACGGAATTCCGTTTTTAACATATAATGCTCCAATTCCTTTGGGACCATACATCTTATGAGCTGACATAGTTAACAAATCGACTCCTAAATCCTTTACATTAACTGGTATTTTGCCAACTGCTTGAATGGCATCAGTATGCATCAATGCCCCATGTTGATGAGCGATATTGGAAATCGCTTTAATATCTTGAATTGTGCCAATTTCATTGTTAACCATTATGATGGAAACTAAATCAGTTTTGTTCGAAATTAATTTCTTCAATTGCTCAATATTAATCTTCCCATATTGATCTACATCAAGATATTTAACTTCGATTCCCTTCTTCTGCAAAAATTTAGTTGGTTCTAAAATGGCCGGATGTTCTATTGATGTTGTAACAATTTCATTATTAACAAGAGATAGTACTGTATTGTTAGCTTCGGTTCCGCTCCCAGTAAAGATTAATTCGTCGGTATTCGCTCCGATAAACACAGCAATTTCTTGCCTTGCCGTATCAACTAATTGCCTAGCTTGCCTACCAAATAAATGTAAACTAGATGGATTACCATATATATCCAATGTTTTTTGCATGGTTTTCTTCACTTCAGGATGAAGCGGAGTCGTCGCATTATGATCTAAGTAAATCTTTCTTGTCATTTACATTTTTCCACATAAGATTATACCCATATAAAAATTAATTCATTGTCTCGATAAATCAATGGTACACGATCACGTTGCCACGGTGGTATATTATTTTCCTGAAATATTTTTTTCAGTTCATGAGCACCTTCTCGACCTCTTATTTTACAACGTTCGCTGCCCTGGCGAAAACGAACAGTTATATTTTTAGCATTGACCAAATCAATTCCATGATCCTTCAACACATTAGGATGTAGCATACCCAAATCTGCAGGTAATTTTAACGGCTTGGTTATATCCCACACTAAGATAATATCAGCATCATGTTTTTTCAGCGGCTTAAAAGCATATAAATCGTCCCTATATCTTCGTGCCTCTACATCTTGCCAATGAACGATCGGAGTTGCATCTCTACGGCAATGTAAAATATCTTTTATTATATGCTGTATTTTAACGTGAGTTGGAGTAGGTAAATCTAACTTATGCAACCAATAACGAATAATATTGCTTTGTCTAGCCGCATCTAATCGTAATAATTTTTTGATTGATAATGTATTTGGTTTTGAACCATATACTTTTACATAATCTTGTTTGGCCAATACCGATAACAACTCACTAGCATTAGCGCAATGGTTAGACACACGTGCTAACGTTTTCAGAATACCTGGCCATTTATTTTTGATAATAGGTAGCAGTTGATGACGAATAAAATTGCGGTTATAACCAATATTCTCATTACTTTCGTCTTCAATCCAACTGAGATCATTTTGCAATGCATATTCATATAATTCCTGTCTGGAAAACTCTAATAAGGGCCGCACTAATGTGCCTAACACAAAACCTTTGTGTTCAGGCATAGCTGCTAAACCTCTGGTTCCAGAACCGCGAAATAATTGTAATAATAAGGTCTCTGCCTGATCATCAGCATGATGAGCTGTTAACAAGCATTCGTCTTCCATCAACAAATTAGCGAATTCCTGATATCTTAATTCACGTGCAACAGCTTCAGGACTATGCTTATTGCTTGATTTCGCTTCGACATACTTAACAATAAATTCAACATTCAAATCTGTACATATCCTGCGGCAATGTTCCACCCACATATCAGCATTGCTACTTAAACCATGATGCACATGTACGCTTCGTAATTGTAACTCCGGATGTTGCTTACGCAACGTAACTAAACTACGCAATAAAACATGCGAATCCATCCCTCCGCTATAAGCAATAAGAAATTTACTATGGCGAGTTAATTCAAATATTTTCTTATATAATTTGTCACAGTTGAACATTATTTACCAAATGACATCAAACGCTGATAACGATTATTTAACAGTTGTTCTATTGACTGAATGCGTAATTCTTGTAGGCGTCCTAATAATACCTTCTTTAATGTATCTGCCATAGTTTGTACATCTCTGTGGGCACCGCCTAATGGCTCAGGAATAATTTCATCAATTAATTTTAATTCTAATAACTTATCTGCTGTTAAATGCAACGCTTCGGCAGCTTCAGCCACTTTTTCTTGATTACGCCACAAAATAGAAGCACAACCTTCTGGAGATATAACCGAGTAATAACTGTACTGAAGCATTAATAAACAATCACCCACTCCAACAGCAAGTGCACCACCCGAACCACCCTCACCAATCACAGTACAAATAATCGGCGTTCTCAATTTTGACATATCAAATAAATTATGACTAATTGCCTCACTTTGGTTATGCTCTTCAGCTTCTATTCCAGGATAAGCACCTGGTGTATCAATAAAAGTAAAAACAGGCAATTTAAAACGCTCTGCCATCCGCATCAGACGCAAAGCTTTGCGATATTCTTCTGGATTAGGCATCCCAAAATTCCGTTCAAGATTTTCCTTAGTACTACGTCCTTTTTGATGACCAATAACCATTACTGGTATTTCATCCAATCTTGCCAAACCCGCTACAATTGCTGGTGCTTTGCTAAAATGGCGATCACCGTGTAATTCATCGAAATCAGTAAATATTTTTTGAATATAATCTAAAGTATGCGGCCGTTGTGGGTGTCGTGCTAATTTCACGATTTGTATCGGCGTTAAAGAAGAAAAAATAGATTCGGTTAATTTTTTGATTTTATGCTGCAAACGTTCGATTTCTTCATTAATATTTATATCAGCATTACCGGTTGCATGTCGCAACTCTTCAACCTTAGCTTCTAATTCAGCAATAGGTTGTTCAAAATCAAGAAAACTTAAGTTCATAATTTATATCTCTTATTTCAAAAACTGCAAATATTTCTGCCAATTATAACCGATATCACCTAATACAAGAAAATGGGGATTATATAAAGAATCTTTAGTATTGTATCTTAAAGGCTCGAAATTTAGATCAACTACCATACCTCCAGCCCGTTCAACAATACACTGACCAGCTGCCGTATCCCATTCACAAATGAAACCTAAGCGCGGATAAATATCCACTAAACCTTCTGCAACTAAACACATTTTTAAAGAACTTCCAAAATAGACTAATTGGTACTTTCCGAGTTGAGATAAAAAAGATTGTAATCCCACGATCTCAACATTCCTACTCACTGCTACTTTGATTTTATCACCAGATACCGCTTTGGTATGTAAGACTATCCTTTTCCCAACAGCATCTTCTTTAATTGCTTCACTTCCACAGTAAGAGAAATAACAAGTATGATGTGCTGGCAGATAAGAAACACCTAAAACAGGTTGATTATTATCAATTAACGCAACATTTACTGTAAAATCTCCAGTACCCTTAATAAATTCGCTGCTACCATCTAATGGATCAACTATCCAGTAACGCTCCCACTGCTTACGTTGTTCATAAGGAATCTCAATCCCTTCCTCAGATAGAATAGGAATTTCAGGTGTTAAATCATTCAAACCACTACTAATAATATCATTTGCTATAAAATCAGCTTCAGTCAAAGGAGAATCATCAGCCTTCAATTCAAACTTAATATCTTTCTTATAAACAGATAGTATTTCACGGCCAGCTTGTTTAGCGATCTCAATAACTTTACTCAAATAATTTTCAAATTCACTTACCATAGCATTCCCATTAAGTTAATATTATAACATTAATGACGCAAACTTTAGGCAAAAAAATCCCTTTATCTCTATATATTCACATTCCGTGGTGTATTCATAAATGTCCATATTGTGATTTCAATTCTTACACTGCCTCTAAAAACATTCCAGAAATAGATTACCTCGAGGCATTAATCTCAGATCTTAAAAATGATTTAACCAAAATACACAAACGTAAATTACATAGCATATTTATCGGTGGTGGCACACCAAGTTTATTATCACCGAATATAATTAAAAAACTCCTCAATAAAATAACTACTTTGATACCAATTAAAGATGACATCGAGATAACCTTGGAAGCTAATCCTGGTACAATTACTAAAAAACGATTACAAACTTTACGTGCTGTAGGAATTAATAGATTATCAATAGGTGTTCAAAGTTTTCAAAATGATAAGTTAAAAGCTTTAGGGAGAATTCATAATCATAAAGAAGCTTTTCAAGCAGTAGAAACGGCTCAAGCTGTTGGTTTTTCTAACATAAATATCGATCTTATGTATATGTATGGGATACCTCGGCAAACTGTTCAAGATGCTATTTACGACATTAAATTCGCATTATCGCTAAAGCCAACTCATCTTTCCTGGTATCAATTAACTATCGAACCAGATTCAATTTTTTATAAACGTCCTATTAAATTACCTAATGAAGATTTAATTTGGGATACACACCAACAAGGCCAACAAATTATTGATTCTTTTGGATTTAAACAATATGAAGTATCAGCCTAGGCGTTGTTGAATAAATAGCTTAATAACGATCGTCATTCCCGCGAAAGCGGGAATCTCATATCAATGGCAATTAATATGCAGGCATTCCAAGTTGATTCATTTTATTAATTGCAAAA
>CAYFQQ010000065.1:0-2484 GCA_964345265.1 uncultured Coxiellaceae bacterium | reverse complement strand
TATTTTCTTTACTGCTTTTTCAATTCGTTTTTTTGAAAGAGTGTATCTCGCCAAATTTTTACCTAATACAAAATAACCTTTACTTGCGATTGTTAATACTTTATTAATAACTTCTAATGACATAGCCTGATCTATGTATTCAGGCATTTTCTTTTGAATATTCTGAGGTATTATTTTCCCAACGCTTTTTGAAATTTTTTTAAGGCCCTTTTCTAAAACTCCAGGTGCAATGTATTCTTCCCATCTTTCTGATAAGTTTTTGAAAATATCTTCTTCTTTTTTATCCCATTGTTCCATAATTTGCTCTCCCAAAATATATTAATTAGTTTCTGTTGCAAAATGATTGAAATAAACTATTGGTTTTTATATTTAAATTTCTTATCTTTGCTGCCTATTTAAAAAATTAGATAGGTTAACACATTAAAAGGCATAAAGATAAGGGATATTCATTATGACGAAGCCACAAAACCTCCAGGCAGATATTTTTGAATCGTTATTACCATTTGCTGATGTTGAAATCGAGCCTCAATTAAAAAAGATTGATCAAGCATTGGAAGACGATCCTTCTATTTTACGGGAACTTTATGATATTATTTCTAAGCGACATAAGTATAGTAAAACTTTAGGGCGTCATAGTACTGCGGTGGAAACCGTGCTTCGCATGCTTATTATAAGGCATTATTTTAATTGGAGTTTTCGTGATACCGAGCGATTTGTTAAAGATAGCTTCAGTCTCCGTTCGTTTGCCCGAATTTATTTTGAAAAGGTGCCCAATTATACGGTGTTATCCCGTTATAAAAAGCTTATTCCTGATGCGATGCTGAAGAAAATCAATAAAAAAATCGTCAAGATCGCCCAAGACAAAAAGATCCCAAGGGTCGCAAGCTTCGGGTTGATACCACGGTGGTCGAAACCAATATTCATTATCCCACCGATAGCAGTTTGTTAGCTGATGGGGTTCGAGTCTTGGCTCGACTGGTCAGCAGAGTAAAACAAGCTGGTATTGCCACGGGAACAATGGTTCGAGGTTTTCGACGCAGCGCCAAACGTCAGCTATTAAATATTGTAAAATTTTCGAGGAGTAACAGCCAGACCGCTCAGCAATCATTTAAAAAATCGTATCGTCAACTTATTGATATTACGAAACAAGCGGTCAATAATGCCAAGACGTTAAAGCGGACGGTCGTCAATCGAGCCCGTCGCTTGGGAATAGAAGCCAGCTTTGTGGCGCTACATGTCAAAGAACAATTGGATCACTACCTTCCGTTAATCGAACAGGTTATATTTCAAAGTGAAAGCCGAATTTTTGGTAGACAATCTATTGCTAACGATAACAAAATTATTAGTTTATTTGAGCCCCATAGTTATGTCATTCGCAAGGGGAAACGCCACAAGCCGAACGAGTTTGGACAACTGGTGAAAATCCAGGAGGCTGATGGCGGTATTATTACTGATTATGAGCGGTTTAACCAGTATGTGGCTGATCCCGATTTATTTATTCCATCGGTGGACAGGCACATCGAAACCTTTGGGCGACCGCCTCACTTAGCAGCGGCAGACCGAGGATTTCATTCGCCAACCAATGAACAGTTGGCTTATGAAAAGGGCGTGAAACGGGTGTGTCTGCCGCAAAAAGGAAAAAAATCCAAAGAACGACAACAAATCGAAAAGAGCCGCTGGTTTAAAGCGGGTCAACGCTTCAGAGCTGGCTCTGAAGGCAGGATCAGTGTGTTAAAACGAGTTCATGGCTTTGATCGATGTCTCGATAAAGGCGAAGATGGTTTCGATCAATGGCTTGGATGGGGTGTAATAGCAGCGAACCTGAAAGTAATCACCGCCAACTAACCTCAAACAATAACCTGCAACTTACTCGATTTAACCATCCAGTTTCCTGCCTTCTGAAATTTGGGTCAATTTTCCAAAAATCAATTTTGCAACAAGAACTAATTATATCATTCTGCAGTTGATTTGCCTATTATAAATAAACGGTAACTTGAGTATAATTTCAATTATTTTTACACATAACATAGTTCATACGGCTCAAAAAATATTCTTGACTTTGTTTAATTACTTATTAATTTATAGATTATAAAAAACAAAGGGTAAATAAAATGTGTTTAAAAACTGACATTAGAATAAGTATTAAGGGGGTTGGATTAAGGGGATTGGATAATATAAACTGATAATTTAATCCCTTCAATATCTTGTTACCAATTAATATAAAAACATAAATTGGTAAACTATTATATCCAATCTCCTAAATAACCTGGACATTTTAATTTTTGTAATTGTTTGAACATAATATGATACAAATTTTAGATGAGTAATTTATGTTATCCCACCCTCTAAAAATAACGTAACAGGCGAATCTCATAAAATAGAGTTAATAAAATTTCCTATTTTCCAATTCGCAAATAATTATGTCTTCTCATTGATATTGATTAGGGCAATTTCTAGAGTAACCATCACGAGTCCCTCTCCCAT
>CAYFQQ010000064.1:0-2376 GCA_964345265.1 uncultured Coxiellaceae bacterium | reverse complement strand
CTCCTTTTCCATTAATGCATAGAAATTATTACGCACTTTGTCATAATTACCAAACAAATATGATCTTTTTACATCCCTGTAGCCTGGATCCCGTCAATCCATGACGGGATGACAAAATTCAAATGCCAATGAAGTAGATTTAATTAACAAAATGAGAATTGCTGTCAGTAGGAAGAACACGGAGCTTTCATGTATACCCTGATGATATTAAACAATGGTTAAATGCAGGAGAAGCGTTTTTTATGACTAAGATAAGCGGGTTTCAAATTGATAATATTAAGGTAAAATATAGCTGATGGTGCATATTTTTCAGTGAATAGAAGAGTAAAAAATAGGAATTTATAGCGAATTCATTTGCGGTTAGTTGTATATTACAAATCAGTAAGGAGTACGGAGAATGACTGAATATGATAAAGAAAAATTTTTGATTTCATTAGGATAAGATACTATGGGCAAAGCATCTTATAATTTTGATTATATAAGTTATTCTATAGTAGACTTTGTTGAAACATTTCCTGAAATTGCTCATGTGAAAGATGTTCCTAGCCGTAAATACGTTTTAACTAATAAGAATAACTTAAAATTATTTGGTTTTAAAAAGAAAAAAGACCTTATTGGGAAAGATGTATTTGATTTGGCTAATTTTATGAGAGATAAGTGGCCAGAAGGATACGCAAATAATATTCAGTTATATGACGACCAAGTTATTAACACTCAAAAGCCACTTTTTGCTAAACCTAACGAATTTCTAAATCAAGATGGATTTGTGGTCGTTCATTCATTTATGAAAATTCCTCTGTTTGATTTTTCTAAAAATTTACAGGCTATTTTAACATTAGTGTTTGATTCGACTAGACAAGAGAATTTAGAGTTCTTACGCGATATTTATACAAAATTATATGATTGCCAAAAAATAGGGGATAAAAAATTTTTACAGTTTATTGGGGTTGATAGTAAAGATTCTGCAAGAATTACTAAAAGGGAACTGGATCTTATTTTATCGCTTATCAAATATAAAACGTTAAAAGAGGTAGCGAATGATCTTAATATTTCAATAAAAGGCGTTGAGGCATTATGTATGCGTCTTCGCGAAATACTAAAATGTTACACAACGACAGAGCTTGTCAATTTTTTTACAAGTAAACTAAATTATAAAGTATGAGAGCCAAATTCAATTATAAAAAATCTGTATTCATTGCTACAGTAGGCAATGTTATGGAATGGTATGATTTTGCTATTTTTGGTTATTTTTCGCCAATAATCGGCAATATTTTTTTCCCACAATCAGTTCCAATAATAGCATTGATTAAATCATTTTTAGTATTTTCAATTGGGTATTTGGTTCGTCCAATAGGTGGGACAATTTTTGGATTTATTGGTGATAAATACAGCAGAAAAATAGCGTTATGTATTTCTTTTTTTGCCATGGCACTGTCAACGTTTCTGATTGGATTTTTACCAAGTTTTTCTCAAATAGGAATTATCGCCACTTTATTGTTATGTGTATTACGAATTTTACAAGGGCTGTCAGCTGGTGGCGAGTTAGTTGGGACATCCACATATATTTGTGAAATTGTTCCTCATAATAATAATGGTTTTTGGAGTAGTTTAAATACGACTACCTCTATAATCGGTGTCTTAGTAGGATCGTTAACAGCAACCATGTTTTATCATTTTTTTAGCGATAATTTTTTATATGCTTATGGTTGGCGGATTGTTTTTTGGCTTGGTATTTTTTTAATCGTTCCATCGGTGTTTTTATTTCCCCATATTGCTGAAAATAATAACTTTAAGAACCTAAGGTTAGATTATAAAAGACATTTTTGCATGATATTTAAAAAGCACTATTTAGCATTTTTTTCAGTATTTTTAATTAATGCTCTCATGTCTGTTAGTTTTTATGTTATGTTTTTATGGTTGCCTATATACTTGGGTGGGTTTTTAGACCAACAATCAAACTACATTATTGGGTTAAACAATATAGCGATTTTATTTCTTATTATTTTAATTCCTTTAGCCGGTCATCTATCCGATAGGGTCGGAAGTGTCAGGTTGGCCATTTTAAGTTCTTTGTTAATATTAATTTTTTCATATCCTTTATTTCATCTAATTGCAAAAGGGAATATTTTCTTATTGGCTGGTAGCCAATTTGTATTTTGCTTGATATTTTGTTCTATAGAAGCAACCATGCCAAAAATAATGGCAAAACAATTTCCAGCAGAATCAAGGTATAGTGGAACAGCTATCAGTTATAATATTTCAACTTCATTTTTCGGTGGTACAGCACCTTTAATTTGTACTTTACTTATTGCGAAAACGAAAATATTAGTCGCTCCTTCTCTATATCTAATGCTATGTTGTTTTCTAGGATTATGT
>CAYFQQ010000063.1:0-6397 GCA_964345265.1 uncultured Coxiellaceae bacterium | reverse complement strand
TACAATTAATTGAGAAAATGAATCTTTCATGGCGCGATTTATATTACGACATTATTCAATAACTAATTTGAGATTCCCGCTTGCGCGGGAATGACGGAACATTTATTCAACAACGCCGTTCACGTACAAACTTCAATCCAATTTCTTGCAATTCTAACGCTAACGCTCTCTGATAAACCACTTCTTGAAAACCGTTTCCAAGCCTTGAATGAACCTGCATTGCTGCTCCGATAATTTTTTTGGTAATATCCGAATATTGATATTTATCATCCATCTCAAATTAATCTCACTATTTAATCAGTGTAATCCTAGTCAATCAGCGTAATCCTAGTCCAATCAGCGTAATCCTAGTAAAGCTTTCTCCACTTCGGGATGAACAAATGCAGATATATTTCCACCGAGTTCGGCCATTTCCCGAACCACAGAAGCAGAAACATATGTATATTTTTCAGATGGAGTTAAAAATAATGTCTCAATCTCTGAATTCAGATAACGATTGATACCGGCAAGTTGAAATTCGTATTCAAAATCAGATACAGCACGTAAACCACGTAAAATCGCTTTACCATTTTTTTGTTTTACAAAATTAACTAACAAACCAGAAAATGGATGAACCTCAACATTAGGAAATTGAGTTAATACTTTACGTGCTAATTCAACCCGTTTAGCACAAGGGAAAATTGTTTCTTTTTTGGTATCTTCTGCAACTGCGAGAATTACCTTATCAAATAGACGTAGAGAACGTTCGACTAAATCAGTATGACCTTTGGTAATAGGATCAAATGTACCGGGATAAACTATTATGGTTTGCATTTTCTATAATAATAAACAAAAAGGGAGTGGAAAACCACCCCCTCAAGCATCCGTACTTAAAACACTCCCGATTTTAACTTTCCACTGTAGGTCTCATCCATGAAACGATCCTTAATTGCCGTCCCTACAGTTCACGGATTTTTTAATAGGATAACAACTAAAAAAATCGATACAAGATGTTTTTTGCATAAAATTATTATGATTATTTAACAAGAGATTTTTTTCAATATACACAATAAGTTAGCAGTAAATGATTTTAATTGTGCGAAATATCTTACGAAAAGTCACAAAAATATCCTACGCCATATCGCCCCATTTGCTCTGCAAAATACTTATCGCTGTTAAAGCTGCGGTTTCAGTACGCAAGATTCTGGGACCAAAACAAACAGGAATAAAGTTATAGCGCTGAGCAAATTCCATTTCGTGATCGCTTAAACCGCCTTCGGGACCAATCAAAATAGTCACAGTGCTTATTCTTTGAGGTAAATCGGCTAACGTTTGATTTGCACGATGATATAAGGTAAGTGATATATCTGACTTACTACGCGGAATCCATGTCTGCAAATCCTGTGCATAATCAATGCTAGGTATACGATTGCGGCCGCATTGTTCACAGGCGCCTATTGCAATAGATTGCCAGTGCTGCAGACGCTTCTGTAAGCGTTCACCACTTAATTTAACATTACAGTATTCGGTGAATAATGGAGTAATTTTAGATACACCTAGTTCGACCGCCTTTTGAATCGTGTAATCCATTTTTTCACCTCGAGAAATACCTTGGCCTAAATGAATTTTTAGCGGAGATTCAATTTCACGGCCAGTAAATTTTTCTACTTTGGCAATAACATGTTGTTTATCGATAGCGAAAAGCTGCGCATTATATTCTCCACCTGTGCCATCAAATAATATTAATGGACTACCGAGTTTTAACCGCAATACATGCAAAATATGATTAGAAGGTTCAAACCTTAAGGTAACTTCGCTATTTGGTTTTAGCTTACCAGCATAGTAAATACGAGGAATTCGCATTTCAACCTACTGTAACTGTAATCATTTTTTTGAGTCGAATATGATGCTTAAAAGCATCCCGAATTTGTTCCAAAGTAACAGCTGATATTTTTGAGCGATATGTATCCAAATAATCTAATGGTAAATGGTAAAAACCAATTACAGTCAAAACAGAAAGAATTCCGTCATTGCTCGCTAACTGTAACGGGAAACGGCCGATTATACTTTGCTTTGCTGCATCTAATTGCTTTTTTGTGGGCCCTCGTTTAATAAATCTTGCTAATGTTTTTCTAGTAACTTTAATCGCTTGCTTGGCTTCTTCGGTACGCGTCTGCAGTACAATACAAAAAGGGCCTTGAGTCTGTAAAGAAGCAAAAGCACTGCCTATGCTATATGCTAAACCGCGTTTATTACGGACCTCCTGAAATAATTCTGAAGTCAAAGGAGACTGCCCCAGAATAAAGTTACCTACTGATAAAGAAAAATAGTCTTGATCGTCACGTGCAATGCCTATTTGGCCGATAAGTATATTAGTTTGTGCTGAAGGAAAATCAATGTGCTTAGTTTTTGCTGAGTTTGAAATAGAAATAGCTGGTAAAGTAGCTGCTTTTACACCACTAGGCAGTTTAGAGATAACATGGTCGATAATTAATTTTGCTTCTTTTAATGTTACATTCCCAACCAGTGTTACCACGGCATTTTTCGCTACATAATAATTTTGGTAAAAAGTTTGTAAATCTTTAGGAGTTAAAGCCTGTATAGATTGACTTGTTCCTAACACCGAATGCCCATATGGCAAGCTACCATATAGTTCCTGCCAAAAAGCATCATTAGCAATAACTAAAGGCTGTTGTTGCTGTTCTACTATAGCACTTAAAATCTGTTTTTGGACACGGTGAAAAGCTTGTTCAGGAAAAGTAGGTTGTGTTAACACATCAGCAAAAGTATTCAGTGCAGAACTTAATAATTTTTTTTGAGTCAAACTATGTAAACAGACAATAGCCATGTCTTTACTTACACTAGCACTAAACTTTGCACCCACATCATCAAATGCATCAGCAATCTGGTCAGCAGTTAACGTCTCGGTTCCCTCTTCGAGCATAGCATTAGTAAATTGCGCGATACCATATTGTTCACCATCGCGAGCCGAACCCGCGTTAAAGGCGATTTGAATAGCCAACATCGGTAACTCGTGGGTTTCCACAAATAAAACTTGTGCACCATTAGCAGTAGTCCAATGTTGAATATCGAGAACTGGTTGCGCAAAAACTGGCAAACTAATAATTAGAAAAATACTAAAGCAAAATTTTAGTTTAATGCGCATTTCTATCTCTCAATTTAACAGGTTGCAAAATACCTATGGTAAGCCGATTTTTAACTAAGTATTTCTTAGCAACGCTTTGAATTTGCTGAGGTGTTATCGCTTCGACATGTTTTATGTACTGATCAGCTTCATGCCATGATAAATTTACTGCTTCTAAGCTACCGATTTCTGTTGCTTGGTTCTCAATTGAATCTTTACCATATACCTTATTAGCAATTAATTGCGCTTTTATTCTTGCTAATTCTTCTTTAGTAACCAAAGTAGTCTGTAATTGCTTAACCTGTTGTAAAAATGCTCGCTGTAATTGCTTTATATCATGTTTCGGTGCCGGTGTCCCTTCCAATAAAAACAAGCCGTCTAAACGTCCGTAAAGCGGATAACCAGCATCAGCAGTAACTGCAACTTGTTGACCACGAATTAATTGTTTAGCCAATCGAGAACTGTTACCAGCTGATAAAACAGCGCTTGTTACTTCGAGAGCATAAGCCTGCCACTTCTTTTTTGCAGTTTTTAGGTTTGGAACATTATATCCCATAATTAACCATGGAAGTTCGGCATGTGCTTTAACGACAACCGTGCGTTCTCCCAGGGGCTGCTGTTCTAATTGTGGTTTTAGTTGCGGAATAGTATTTACTTTTAATGGTGCAAAATACTTCTTTGCAAGTCTATAAACCTGTCTCGGCTTAACATCACCAACAACAACAATTATAGCGTTGTCTGCAGCATACCAAGTCTGATACCACTGACGCAAATCCTGAGCTGTTAAATGCTGAATATCGCTATGCCAACCAATAACTGGACGTCGATAGGGACTTGAAACATAGGCAACTGCTGCAAACCGTTCATAAGCTTTTGCTTGAGGATCATCTTGAGTACGCATTCGCCATTCTTCTAAAATCACCTGTAATTCTTTTTCAAACAACCGGCGATCCAACAATAGACCATGCATACGGTCTGCTTCGAGCTCAAAAGCGATGGGTAATTTATCAGCGGCTAGTACTTCATAATACATGGTATAATCGTAATCGGTCATAGCATTAATAGCGCCACCGTTATCAGCAATGATTTTCTTTAAAACTCCAGGGCCATATTTTTTAGTCCCTCGAAACATCATATGTTCTAAGGCATGAGAAATGCCACTGATACCGTCAGGTTCATAACTCGCTCCTACCTTATACCAAATTTGAGAAACCACAACAGGAGCACGATGGTCTTCTTTAATAATAAGTTTTAAACCGTTTGGTAACTTATATTCGGATACTTTACCCATATCAGAATAAGCAGGAAAAACAAAACCTATAATTAATACTAAAACAGTTAATAATCTCATAACGATATTTTGCCTGATTTTAAGTAATAATGTAAAATTATTTTGTAGGGAACAGGCATGCCTGTTCCTATGTCCTGGATTCACGCGGTCAAGCCGCCGCGAAGACGAGAAGAGTTGCGGGTATAACATGAAATTTGCTGACGCGAGTAGTTTCGCAAATATGAAAAAGATTTAAAAAAATGCTTAAGAAAATTTTATTAATTGTAACTATATTCATACTATTTTATTGCTTTGCAAATTTGATAATTAATGCAGCAAATAAATCAAAAAAAAATAACAACACAGAGTTAACTAAACAAAACAAAGTAGATAAACAGGCGAATAAAAATATAGTAGAAACAGCTGATGAAGGCTATGATGATCCATCTTATTACTAAAAATAGAGGTAAATTCAGATATGAATAATGTAACAACAACTAAAAAACCGTTAGGTATTTGGCGACTCACCGCACTTGTTACTGGCACCATGATTGGTTCCGGAATCTTTCTTTTACCCGCTAATTTAGCAAGAATTGGCAATGAAGGTTTGTTATCTTGGATCATAACTACCATAGGCGCTTTTGTGCTTGCCGTAATATTTAGCAAACTGAGTATTCTAATTCCTAAAAATGGAGGCCCATATGCTTATGCTAAAGCTGGTTTGGGTAATTTCGTTGGCTTTCAAACAATCTTTAACTATTGGATTTCATTGTGGATAACAAATGTTGGATTGGCATTGATTACAGTTGTTTATTTGGCCAATTTTTGGCCCGGTTTATTGAATCCCATTGTTGGTACCTCAGCAGCCTTAACCATAATTTGGCTACTAACTTTAGTTAACGTGTACGGAATTCGTCCGGCAGGCGACGTACAGCTAGTTACTACTATTCTGAAAATAATTCCCATTTTGGCCATTATACTTTTTGGAATATGGCATTTTCATCTTGGTTATATCCTCAAAGCAACCACACCCAGCTATCAGCACTATTATACTTCGATATCAAGTGCTGCCGGAATCACACTGTGGGCCTTTATTGGCATAGAAGCTGCGACTGTTCCTTATAATTTTGTCGATAACCCACAGAAAAATATTCCTTTAGCAACTATATTAGGTACTTTGATAGCAGCAGTAATTTATATTGCGAGTTCAACCATAATTATGGGCACTCTACCTCCACAGATTCTAGCAAAAAGTGCCGCACCATTTATTAGCACAGCCGAATTATTATTCGGTCATTTTGGTAAATGGATAATGATATTTGGTGCTGCTATCTCATGTTTCGGATGCATTAATGGAATTACTCTATTACAAGGACAAGTAGCTATGGCAGCTGCTGATGATAAATTATTCCCAACTATTTTTTCGCTAAGAAATAAAGCGAGCGTTCCTGGTTGGGGGTTAATAACTACAGCAGTTTTAGAAAGTGTATTATTGATATTAATTATGCATCAAAATATCTATACGCAATTTCGTCTAATAATGTTACTTGCATCCTTGGCTGCCTTGATCCCTTATCTTTATAGTGCCGCCGCAGCTTCTGTAGTTTTACGACAAGGAATGACGCAACTGTCAAGTTATAAAAAGTATGCAATTGTTGCAGGTATCGGAGGATTATATTCATTGTGGATGATTATCTCATCAGGGTATGAAGTAGTTTACCATGGATGTATTCTTCTATTTGTAAGTGCACTGCTATTCGCCTGGAGTTACAAAAAACTGTAACTTTAACGCATTTAGCCATCAGCACTGCTGCAAAATTTTTTTGTAACCTTTTAAGGTTCTGTTAATATTTTTGAGGTTAAAATTCTTTAATATATTAGAATCAGCAATTCTAATTTTGACCAATTTTAAGTGCTATTTCACGTCATACCCGCGAAGGCGGGTATCCAGGGATTATGTAGGGAACAGGCATGCCTGTTCCCTACTTGATTCTCGCATTTGC